>CAYMXM010000766.1:0-2188 GCA_964394065.1 uncultured Pirellula sp.
CGGGTGGCACGTCCCTGAGGCACGAAGGGCGTGCTGTGAGACCTGGGATGGACGCTTGGTTGCCAGCGCTGTCCCTCGCTTACGCCACGGGTTGTGATTTCCGGGCTGCGGTTAAATGGGAAGTCCCCTCTTTCACACTTCAAACTTCGCGCTTCAAACTTCAAACTTTGTCTCCACTCTCTTATCGCGAATTCTTGGCCATTCCGATATATTGCAAGTGGTTTAAGTATCTGTTCCGCGCCCACCCTCTTTCACTTGATATCTAGCTTTGCTCAGGAGTCTTACATGAAGATGAAGTGGTTTGCTCGTTCGTGCGCCGTGGCTGCAATGGGATTTGCAGTGGCAGCACCTGCTGATTTGGCTCACGCACAAGGAACAAAAACCCAAGGGACTTCGGAGGCCTCCGCCGAGGTTGCCGACTCGTCTGTCGTCGTCGTCGCGTTGGCTCCGATCGATACGATGCTTCCCAATGTTCAGCACCTAGCTCGCCTCGTCGGCGGGGGCTCCGCTGCGGGTGGGGTGGCGAGCGCGATAAGGCAGTTTACCGGCGGGCTCGATACGTCGCGCCCCGCTGGAATTTTCGTTGACCTCAGCGCAGAGGGAGAGCCTACACCGATCGTTTGTTTGCCTCTGAGCAATCTAGAGCAGTTTTTCTCTCAACTCGCAATCTTTGGGGAACCGGAAGACTTGGGAGATGGGCTCTACACAATCCGTCTTGGAAACCCTATCTACCTTCGCAAATCGGGAGACTGGGTTGTTGCAGGACAGACCGACGAGCATGTTCTCAACTTCGACCCGTCCGTCACTGCGAACTTGAACGGAATCGTCGCCAAGTACGATCTTCGCGTTCAAGTCAATCCTCAGAACATCCCGCCGGAAGTCGTCGACTTCTTCACCGCTCAGCTGGAGCTTGGGGTTTCGCAAGGGATGGCTCAGCAGAGAGAAGAGCTGGATGCCGAGCAGATAGAGCTCGCGGAGAAGAATGCCGAACAAGTGGTCAACAACTTGAAGGAACTTATCTCGGGGACCGAGAAGTTCGTTTTCGGGTTGGCGGTCAACCGAGCCGATAAAAAAACCCTTCTCGATTTCGGAACGAAGTTCGTAGAGGGAACGAAGTTCGCTAAGCAGATCGCGCAGTATAAAGGGTCGAACGCAGCCTTGGCAGGCGTTCCTCAAGATGCGTCTGCAATCGGGATGAAGATTTTGCAGTTCGTTTCCCCCGAGGAAGCAACGCAGATGGAGGATTCGTTGAAAGCAGCCCTCGCCTCTGGTTTCAAAGATATCGATTCGAAGGTTGAGGATCCCGCAACGGCCGAGAAGGTAAAGCAGTTCGTCAGTCAACTTGCCGAATTGGTGATCCAAAGCGTCAAGGAAGGGAGAATGGAGTCGGTGGTAAACGTCGATCTTGAGAATGGCCTCAACGCGACAGCAGGAGTCTCGATTGCCAACGGAAAGGATGTCGATACCGCCGTGGTGCAACTGGCGAAGGATCTCGGGAGCGTCCAAGATGTCAAGGTGACGGTTGCTCCAAACATTGGAACCCATGGGGGAGCGAACCTTCACCGCATCTCGATCCCTTTTGGTAAGGAAGTGGGTGAGAAAGAGCGGGCCATTTTAGGAGGGGATACGTTCAACTTGGTCCTTGCGACCTCGCCGAAGGCCCTTCACCTCGGGATAGGGAAAGATCCTGAGCAAGCCGTCAAGGGTGCGATCGATCGCGTTGCTGCAAAACCGACCACTCCTGGTGAACCTGTCAAAGCGAAGGTGACATTGAGCAAGATCTTGACCTTCATCAAGTCCATCGAAAGCAATCCTGTGATTGAAGCGATGCTGGAAACGACAGCAGCCGGCGGTGACAACATCACCATCGACTCCAGAGCCGCCGAGCGAGACACCGTGATGCGAATCACGGTCGAAGACAATGTCTTGAAGTCGATTCAGTCTGCAACCACCGCAGCTCGACAAGGTGGTGGGTTTTAGGGGAGGCTAAAGGCTAAAGACTTAAGGCTTAAGGCTTAAGGCTTAAGGAAGAGTTCGTTTAGAAGTGGGCTTTCGTCCGATTGGGGCTCGTCCCCGTCGGACGCCGCTTTGGCGCCCTAGCCCGCGCAGCGCTTTTGATATCTGCTCCCCTCGCCCCGCTTCGGGGAGAGGGGTTGGCGCACGGCTGTTAAAGGAGGCTTCAGATCGT
>CAYMXM010000767.1:0-2183 GCA_964394065.1 uncultured Pirellula sp.
GTTGGCTTGAATACTACCAATTCGATAACAACGGTCGAGAAACCCTTCACGCCGAGTCCTCTGCGATCGAGAGTTATGATGATGGCTACGAGGATTTGAATGTTTCCCTCCACACTTCCGATGGGCTGATCCACCTGACGGAATACTACACCTTCAGTGGAAGCGGCGGAGCGATCGGACGGCGCAAGGCGACCAGGATCAAAAATGGTTCCAGTGGCACTCCGATTGTGCTGCGATCCTGGGAGTACGTAGAGCGCGCGATCGGGGATGATAAGAGTTATTTTG
Organism: uncultured Pirellula sp.; assembly: GCA_964394065.1. Taxonomy (GTDB): domain Bacteria; phylum Planctomycetota; class Planctomycetia; order Pirellulales; family Pirellulaceae; genus JBKCUI01. Next base: position 286 of record CAYMXM010000767.1, read on the forward strand.
TTTCGAAGGAAACGGTCTATCGAAACGACAATGGGACTGGTGCCATCGACACCACCTACAGCTACACGTGGTACAGCGGAACCTTCCAGATCGAACAGCAAACGACCACTTTACCGGTCGTCCCGAACGGGCAAAACGGCACGAATGTTGCCGCAACGCGGAAGAGCTACTTCGATTCCGATGGCTATGAAACCTGGAGCATGGACGAACGGGGTGTCATCACACGGACCAAGTACGATATCCCCACCGGAGCTGTTACGCAGCGGATCGAGGATGTGAATACCTCGGTCGAGTCCGGAGCCCCAACAGGCTGGAGCACGCCTTCCGGAGGAGGACGCAATCTCACCACCGATTACGAATTCGATTCCCAAGGTCGCACTACGCAGTCCTTGGGACCAGTTCATAGCGCCTTAGTTGGCGGAACACCGACAAACGTGCGCCGCGCTAAATGGACCGTCTACGAAGATTCCGATTCCAGATCGATAGTACGTGTCGGCCAAGGCTACGCAACAGGAACCACCCCCAGTTACACGTACACCCTGATCAATCCTGTTTCCATTTCTATCCATGCCAAGAATGGAAAGGTCTTAGAGGAAATTCAAGCGACTCGCGGGAGTACCTCGGGACGCCTCGTCCCGAGCGATACTTTTGCACAATCAAGCTACACGCGCTGGACCACCTACCAGTACAGCGATTGCTGCAACCTCGCGTCGCTGCGCGTTTATCACGTGATCCCCACCTCGGGGGATGGCACCTCGGGAACGAATTACTACCAAAGGAGCTTCGGCTACGATGCGTTAAAGCGCCGCAATCGAACCGTAAGCCCCGGCGGGACAATCTCTCGCATCGTTTTCGATACACGTGGCCTCGTTCTCTCCACCTGGGTCGGAACAGACGACAATGGGGCTACTGCCACGGATCCAACGGGAGGAGGAGCCCTTGGAAACGACATGGAGATCCTGACCGAGAACCAGTATGACGGAGGGTACGGGAGTGGAGATGGGAACCTTACCCAGAGGACGATCCACGTCAGCAATACCGAATCTCGTGTTACGCAGTTCCAATACGATTTCCGAAATCGCCGAACCATCGTCGATGGGGAAATCGATCTTTACCAAGTGTCCAGTTATGACAATCTCAATCGCGTTATCCAAGTGGATCGGAGAGACACCAACTCCGTTGGAAATCTCGTCGCCAGAAATGAAACCAAATTCGACAACCGAGGACGTGTTTATCAAACGGTCAAGTACGGCGTCGATCGATCGAACGGCTCGATCATCGGGAATCAGCCCACGGATATCACTTACGATCAAGCCAACAACATCCTCCGCCAAGAACCCGCAGGGGCGATGGAGTACCAAGAGTTCGAATACAATTCACTTGGCCAACAAGTCGAGATGCGCGATCCTCTCGCCAACACGACCGAATTCGCCTTTGATGATGGGGGGAATCAGATATCAAGAACTGATCCGATGAACGAGGTCTGGACGCAAGGATTCGATCCTTTGGGACGATTAGTTCGATCGACGAATCCTCTTAACCAATCAACCACCTTCGGATTCGATAACGCCGGAAACCAAACGACAGTTACAAACGGGCTATCGCAAACCACGACCACGAACTTCAATGCAGCAGGGCAAGTTACTTCGGTTATCGATCCCCTCAGCAAAACCACCAGCTTCGAATATGATCCGAACGGAAATCGAATCTCGGTGACCGATCCGAACAATCTTACCACCGAATCGGAGTACAACTATCGAAACTGGTTGGTGAAGGTGACCGACCCAGCGGGACACGAAACCGAATACGCCTACAACCGCGCTGGTGAGAAAACCGTCGAGACTGATGCCAAAGCAAACGACACAACCTTTACATTCGATGACTTGGGACGCATGAGT
>CAYMXM010000768.1:0-2178 GCA_964394065.1 uncultured Pirellula sp.
CTATCCTGCGCGCCGAGATCAAGGGAAATTCTGCGCCAACAGCCTGTACGCTTACAGATGTGCCGCCCTCCGGGCTCAGAGAAGTGGCTGCGCCACGTGAGAACGGAACCACAACCCCGTCCATTGGAAAGACCGTTTTCTCTAATTCAATTTTGTCACTTGCTCTTCTTCTGCGAAAATCTGCGCAATTAGCGGATACTCTTCGTGGTTCCCTCCCTACGCGCTCACTTAAACTCCAGAACTAACCGAAATACGAAGCCTATGATCGGAAAAATCGCAAACTTCCTAGAGCGCCCCGAGTAAATCAACCACCCAGAAATCGCAACTCCGATAAGAGTTACCAACATGGTTGTCAGGAACGCGTTAGCGATTAAGTAGTCCAGTACCAGGAGCAGGAAGACAAAGAAGAGAGCCACTGCACTAAAGGGATCAAAAGGACTCGGCGAATCTTCATCGCTATTTACAGGTGGTTCAAATGGATTCACAGAAACTATTCATATTCTAAAAAAGCGGGCTGATGAACAAACCTGCATACTGAATAAACGGTAAGAGCACGATCAATCGCTGCTTCCAGTTCCCGTAGATCATCACCACGATCGACGAACCGAACCCCGCGATAAAGGCACAAAGAATGAATGGTGGCCCCAACTTCCCCCAACCTTCTCCATACCAAACTTGAGGCAAGAAAAGCAAAAAGAATGGAAGGAAACAGACAAACGGAACCACAACCCACCCATTAGAAAGCCCTTTTCTCGGATTCAATTTCGTCGCCTGTTCTTCTTCTGTGTGTTCCGTGTCTTCCGTGGTTAAATCAATCGCTACCAAGGCAGCGAAAAGGTCTTCACGGTGGTCATGAACTTAATCGCCTCAATAACCCCTTCCTTGATTCCCAAGCCGCTGTCTCGAACTCCTCCGAAGGGACTCAATTCAAGGCGATAGCCGGGGATCTCGTTGACGTTCACCGTCCCGGCGCGGATTCCCTTGATCACCCGAATCGCGGACTCCAAGGATCGAGTCACCACTCCACTGGAGAGCCCGTAAGGAGTTGCATTGGCCAAAGTGATCGCGTCCTCCACATCCTCGATGGCGAAGATCGGCGCCAAGGGGCCAAAGCACTCGCAGGTGGCTAGATGAACATCGCGCGGTACATCCGCCAAGATCGTGGGCTGCATCAATGCGCCGTGGCGTTCTCCACCGAGCAAAATCTTGGCCCCTCGCGATTGAGCTTCTTGGACCGCAGCTTCCAACGATCGAGCGGCTCGCTCGTCGATCACCGTGCCGACCACTGTACCTTCGTCGGTCGGGTCGCCACAAACATATCCGCGCGCGGTTTCTAGAAAACGGGCCGTAAAGTCCTCGATGACTGCGCGATGCACTAACAAACGGCGAACGGCGGTGCAACGTTGGCCACTGTTGCGAAAGCAACCTTCGCAAGCAAGCTTCGCAGCAAGATCCAGATCGGCATCCTCCAAGACGATCAGTGGCGAATGTCCTCCAAGTTCCAAGCAGAGCTTCTTGTAGCCAGCCGTCGCTGCGATCTCTTTTCCAACTTGGGCACTCCCGGTAAATGTGACCAGTTCGACTCGCTCATCCCGAATCAACGGACGGGTTATTTCGTCCAAGCCACCGTGAATGCAGCTGAGCATCCAACCAGGAAGCCCCGCTTCATAGAGTAACTCGACGATCCGGGTGGCGCTGAGCGGAGTCTTTTCCGACGGCTTCAAAATCATCCTGGCCCCTGCGGCAATCGCGGGGGCCAATTTGTGCGCTACCTGGTTAAGAGGATGATTGAAAGGGGTAATCGCGGCGACCAAGGTCAACGGTTCTCGCATCGTAAATATCTTGCGCGCTTTACCCGTCGGCGAAATATCGCAAGAGAAAATATCTCCATCGTCGCGCAAAGCTTCCATCGCTGCGAAAGAGAAGACGTCACAAGCACGACCGACTTCATAGCGTGTCTCGCGCAAACAAAGCCCCGATTCAGATGTGATCAACTGCGCGAACTCTTCGCGACGAGCTTCCAACAGATCGCGTGTCTTGTTCAGAATGCGACTTCGCTCATAACGAGAAAGAGGGGCTTGTGGAGCCAAATGGGCTCGGATGACCGACTCCAGCTGGTCGCCGTTGATGCAAGCGACTCGACCAACCGGTTCGTTGTTCCAGGGATTGAAGACATCT
>CAYMXM010000769.1:0-2175 GCA_964394065.1 uncultured Pirellula sp.
CTGTCCCTCGCTTACGCCACGGGTTGTGATTTTCGGGCCTCGCTTACGCGTCGGAAAAACTCGCTTGCGCTTCAGGCTATGCGCTGCCGCTTCGCGGGCTCTCCAATAATGCTACAATTCCCCTCTTAAAGAAATCAGTGCGACGATCAGGCCAAAACAGGATGCGAGCGAGAGCGAATGGGATCTAGGAGGGAAGCCCCCGTGGGTGCAAATGGAACAGAGACGTCGAGCCGACGGCCGAGCCGCCTCCCTGTTCTCCTCGTCGCGATCGGACTCCTCTTCTATTGGATTGGGCTTCCTCCCCTGAAACAACCTTGGGGTGGGTACATCGCCAGTTTCTTTCTTTGCGCCGCTGTTTATATCCCATTCCCTTCAGGGAGGCGAACTTGGCTCGGTATTTACCTCGTCTCCGCCCTCTTCTGGCTTGCACTTCTTCAAGGAATCCGGCTCGCCTATTGGCCACTCTGGGGAGGATGGATTGCGCTGAGTCTCTACGTGGCTGTTTATGTTCCCCTCTTCGTGGCGACAGCGAAGAGGCTTCGAACCCAGACTATGTTCCCTCTTCCGATTGCGTGCGCCGTTAGTTGGTGCGGTTGGGAATTGATCCGATCCTACTTTGCGACGGGATTCTCGGCCTGCATGCTTGCCCACACGCAGACTCCGTGGCCTCCTCTTTTGAACATCGCGTCTCACCTGGGGATGTTTGGAGTTAGCTTCTTTGTGATGCTCGCAGGAGCTTCGGTTTTCTATGCTTCGATCCCCTTCTGGGAATCGAAATTTGGGAGTCTTCCTGAGAGAACTCGAAGGGAGCGGATCGGCTTCCGGTGCGGGAACGTTTTGGTAGGAGTTTGGCTCGCCCATTCGATTGCGATCTACAATCGCTACGAAGAAAAACTACAAGAAATGGCACCGATCAAACCGCTCGGTGGATTCTTGCTCGTCCAACACAACATGCCGACCATGTTCGAATCGGATCCGGAGGGGCTTCGCATCTCATGGGCCGAGTATGCACGAGAAACGAGGAAAGGAATTCAAACGTATGGTGCGGATAAGGTGGAAGTCGTTGTTTGGCCCGAGAGCACGTTCGAGGATGGATTCCAAATCCCTTGGTGGTTCGATTGGGATCAACATTCGGAACTGGGAAGCGAATGGGGAATCCAAGCGGGAGAACTGCGAAGCTATGTCGAGGAACATCTTGCGAAAAAGTGGAGTCGCTTGACGCCGGATGCTCCCTTCCCGATCAGCTATCTTGTTGGAGGTGGCGTAATGCAATTGAAAGACGGAAAGGTCCGTCGTTATAACGCCGCACTTTGGCTCACCCCAGATCCGTCTCGCAAAGAGCTACCTATCGTCCAATTCTATGGAAAACGCCACTTGGTGATGTTCGGAGAATACATCCCTATCGTAAGTGACTTTCCCGATCTTTTAGCGAAATTTGGAATGGGCGCCTTGGACTCAGGAGAACGATTCGAAGCATGGAAGACCCGATCGGGGATGGTGATTGCCCCGGCTATCTGCTTCGAAAACGTCGTTCCTCAATTGATTCAAAGGCAACTCCAAGAATTGGAAAAGGAAGGCAAGACACCCGATCTGTTGGTGACGATCACCAATGATGGTTGGTTTCGTGGATCTAGTTTACTCGATCACCATTTGAACAACGCGATCGGATGTGCAGTGGAGAATCGCCGCCCCATGCTGGTTGCCGCCAACTCCGGAATCTCGGCTTGGATCGATAGCACGGGCCGGGTCGTGAAGTCGTTAGGACGATTCGAAACGGGGACAATCTTCGCCGAACCGATCCCAGACGCGCGCTGGGGACTTTGGCAATCGATAGGTGATTGGCCCGCAAGAATCGCCGCGATCCTTGCTCTTTTGCCTTGGTTTATGGCGATTGCAGGACGTATGAAACGGAAGATCACAGACAAGCCCGACGCGCAAGTTTAGAAGTTGCGATTTTTTGGCCGACGCGTAAGCGAGGCCCGAAATTCACAACCCGTGGCGTAAGCGAGGGACAGCGCTGGCAACCAGGCGTCCATCCGAGGTCTCACTGCACGCCCTTCGTGTCTCAGGGACCTGCTTCCCTACTCCTGAGATATTCCAGACAAGGGATACGTACACTTGCGACGCTGTCCCTCGCTTACGCCACGGGTTGTGATGGGGGGACGCGAAGCGTCC
>CAYMXM010000770.1:0-2172 GCA_964394065.1 uncultured Pirellula sp.
AATATCTCAGGCGTTAGGTGGCACGTCCCTGAGGCACGAAGGGCGTGCTGTGAGATCTGGGATGGAGGTCTGGTTGCCAGCGCTGTCCCTCGCTTACGCCACGGGTTGTGATTTTCGGGCCTCGCTTACGCGTCGGCCAAACGACCCAAACACTTTATATTCGCGCCGATGCGTCAGGCCAGTCGTAGGGTGTGTGAAGTGGCCGCTGCTTCCTGCTCAGATCGAGCTGACGAGTCAATCCTCGTTTCCTATTGCAATTACCTTTCGTACCTGAAAGCGGCCACGGAACACACCGTCCCAGGCTTGAGGTTTGAGACTTGAGGAAGAAGAGGGCTATGGCATCTCGCCCATTTTACGTGGGGGTTAATAGGCATATTCGCCATTCTCCTGTTGGCCTCCGTCTGGATGGGGGCTCGTCCCCCTCCGGACGCTGCTTTGGCGTCCTAGCAAACGTCCCCCCCCGTTTTCTCCCTCCGCCGCGCAGCGGCGGAGGGATGACTCGGCTATTGTTCCTAAGACTTCTACCCATCACCAATGTACAATCGCCACCCTCACCAAAGGGCAATGTCTCCGCTAGGAAAGTTTACCTAACCCCACCCAGGCCTCCCCTCCCATCCCGTTTCTCCCGTAAAACAGGACGACCCCTCAGAAAACCTACAAACAGATTCGATACCGATTCTCACGATGAGTGGAACCGGATATTTGCTTTCAATCGAATAGCGTAGGGAATTTTGTAATGTTCAAGGGACTTGCCTCTTCCTTTCCCCTTACCCTGGCTGCTCTTCTAGGCACAGGGTCTGGCATGATGCCGGAAGCCGCATTGGGCCAAGATCAGGTCCAAGCGTTGACCTTTCAGTCGTGGATGAATGGTGAAGAGTCTCAGCTTCGCAAAAGGATCGCAGAGAGTGGTATCACCTCCACCAACAACTTAACGAGCTTTTATTACGGAAACACCCGAGGAGGGCTTGAACGGGACTTCAAGTTCGGTGGTCACGGTGACTACAAGCTGAATTTCGACATCAACAAACTGGGGGGACCACAGGGGCAATTTTTGCAGATCCGTGCCGAGCATCGATACGGAGAATCTCTGGCCGAATCGACAGGAACCTTCCTACCACCGAACTTAGCTGCGGATCTTCCAACCACCGAATCGCGAGATCTTTACATCACGAACTTTTTGTTCACGCAGGCGCTTTCTGAATCGTTTGCGATCTATGCGGGAAAGCTCGACACGCTGGATGGAGACGACAATGCTTTCGCTCACGGCCGTGGGATCAGTCAGTTTTCTAACGCCGCGTTTGTCGTAAACCCCATTGGGCTTCGGACCATCGCTTACTCGACCTTGGGTACAGGGTTTGTGATCTTGCACGAGGGTGAAACGATCTTCAACTTCTTGGTCCTCAACGCTCGAGACACCGTCGAGACTGATGGACTAAGCGAGCTGTTTGCAGATGGCGTCGTTCTCGCTCCTGAATTGCGTATCCCGACTAATTTCTTCGGCATGAAAGGACACCAGCTCTTTGGAGCCGTCTGGAGTAGTCGCGACTATGCCTCCTTGGATCAGTCTCCGCTATCGTTGATTCCCGGCGTCCCTATTGCACGGCAAAGTGGTTCCTGGGCCGCCACTTATAATTTCGATCAATACCTTTTCATGGATCCTTGCGATGAGGAAAAAGGCTGGGGTGTATTTGGTCGAGGAGGCATCGCGGATCGCCATACCAATCCGATTCATTATTTCTTAAGTTTTGGTATCGGCGGGAACAGTCCACTGTTCGGTCGTTGCAACGACACCTTCGGCATCGGTTGGTTCTATTCGGGCACCAGTAAAGAGGTTGCACCGTTTCTCGCAGCAGCCTTAGGTGGTTTGGGGGACGGGCACGGAACCGAGCTTTACTACAACGCAGCGGTTTCGAAGAGACTGGCCATCACCCTCGATACGCAGATCCTTTCTCCAGCAAGAACCAGTGTGGATACCGTCCTCATCACCGGACTCCGCGCCAACTTAAGCTTTTAAAAAAGTCGTTGTAGGGGGGGACGCAATCACAACCCGAAGCGTTAGCGAGGGACAGCGTCGCGAGTGCACGTCGCCCTTGTCGGGGTCGGAAATATCTCAGGGGCGGGTGGCACGTCCCTGAGGCACGAAGGGCGTGTTGTGAGACCTGGGATGGATGC
>CAYMXM010000771.1:0-2171 GCA_964394065.1 uncultured Pirellula sp.
CCCGGTGTGTTCCATGGCCGCTTTGGGTGCGAAAGGTAATTGCAATAGAAACGAGAATTGACTCGCCAGCTCGGTCTGAGGTGGAAGCAGCGGCCACTTCACACACCCTACGGCTACGCCCCCTTCGAAACACGGAAATTATTTCGGGACAGTTCCTAAACAACCATCCGGCCTGCGAAGTGATAGCGCCTACTCGTCGACCGGGGCTTTGTACCGTGACAGCCAGTGAGCATAGGGGGCGGGAAGAACCCAGGGAGAGTTTTCCTTCCCCAATGCCTTCGCCGCTAAGTAGGGCCAATGTGGGTTTTCCAAATGGGCTCGGCCAATCAACGCCAGATCGAGCTGTTCGTTGCGAATCGCTTGATCGGCCAGTTTAGGAGTGGCAAAACCCCAGGCAGAGGAAACCGGTATTGGAGCCTCTGCTCTGAAACGCTGCGCGATCGGCCCCATGAAAGCTGGTCCCCAAGGAACCTTGGCATCCGGCGTACTGAAGCCGATAGACACACTGAGCATATCCAGCCCGATCTGACGCCACTGACGGACCAACTGAAGCGATTCTTCCAATGTTTCTTCGTCCCGACCATCAAACTCCAGTACACCAAACCGGGCTGTCAACGGAAGTCTTTCTGGCCAGACCTTGCGAACCGCTGTTAGGGTCTCCCTTGAGAACCTTCCTCGGTTTTCAGCGCTGCCACCGTAATCATCGGTTCGGAGATTCGAGTGAATCGACGCAAAGGATTGAGCCAGATAGCCGTGCGCAAAGTGCAACTCCAGCCACTCGAATCCCGCCTCAAGAGCCCGTTGAGCTGCAGCTACAAAGTCTCCTTGCACTCGCTCGATGTCAGCGATCGACATCTCCTTGGGAACCCGCGATAGCATCGCTCCAAAAGCCTTTGCTGATGGAGCGATGGGTTGCCATGCGCGCACATCGGTTTCGGGAATATGATCATCCCCCTCCCAAGGAATATTGGCACTCGCTTTGCGTCCAGCATGCGCTATTTGAATACCTGGAATTGCTCCCGCCAACTTGATCGATCGGGCGATATCGCGCAAAGGCTCCAGCTGCTCATCGTTCCAAAGACCCAAGCAATGCGGGGTAATGCGCCCCTCGGGAGCTACAGCCGTTGCTTCGACAACGACCAGTCCGCTTCCACCTCGCGCCAGAGTAGGATAATGAACCCGATGCCAATCGTTCGCCAAACCATTCATGGCACGATATTGGCACATCGGTGGAACGGCGATTCGGTTTCGAAGCTCGATGTCTTTGAGTCGATAGGGTGAGAAGAGGTCCGGCATTCGGGTATGGCTCCGCATTAAAAGCGATTGAGAAAACTTTAGGTTCGACAGTTCCAGTATAGCCGAACTGTTTTTCAACGGCAACCGGTCAGGTCGCTAGCAAGCGATCGGTTTTGTCAATCGCATCACTTGCAAATTACTTTAAGAACGGCCTTTAGAACCCCTGGAAAGTGTTTTTCCATATCGGTAGATCGAAGGGAATTGAAATGTTCCTTACCATCGACAACGGTTTTTACCAATCCAGCCTCGCGTAGAATTCGAAAATGGTGGGACATGCTCGACTTGGGGCGTCCCATAACCAATTCCCCGCAGGTCATCGGTCGATTGGTGGTTGCAAGCTGACGAACGATCTCAAGGCGCACCGGATCGGAAAGGGCATACATCACCTCCGACAATGCAACTTCTTCAATCTTCGGTTGCTGAATTGCTCTCATAAGCAAATATCCTAGCGGCAACGAACCCGACTGGGTAGGTATAGGCTATTTACCACCGTACAGGGATGCTGCATTCGTCGAGAACTTTGCGGAGCGGGCGCAACGGTTCTTTGAAGCATTTCCGGACGATTGGCAATGGGTGTACTTGGGAGGAGAGCATCAGGAACTCCGAGGGGGCGTCCCAACTGTCAATCGCAACTAAGAATCCGCCACTTTCGCAGGGTGGTTGAAGTACGGTTCAGGATCTGCTGGTTGAATATTCCCGGAAGCGTAGTTGTTGATTTTGGGGAAAGAAAATTTGCCATACCCTCTGCCGTGCCACGCAATAGCCTATGCCTTATCGATGGCACGCGTCTCCGACCCACTTCCAACCTATGCCACCTTGGGTTTTGGTCAAACGGGAAGTGTGTAACGGGGCGGTGCGAATTGTTTAGTGGTGGT
>CAYMXM010000772.1:0-2169 GCA_964394065.1 uncultured Pirellula sp.
CAGCCTTTGTTTCTCGCACTTCAACCCCTCACCCCCAGCCCCTCTCCCCTAAAAGGGGCGAGGGGAGCGGATATCTAAAAGCGCGGTGCGTTTAGGACGCCAAAGCGGCGTCCGACGGGAGCGAGCCACGCCTAGGTTCTAAGCGCCCCTACCCGGGGCTACCAGCCTTGACCTACGGTCAAGACCAAGGCCAAGTCCTCTTCTTCCTCAAGTCTCAAGCCTCACCCCACAAGCCTGATCATTCGTAAGATTCGTTCGATTCGTGGTTCAGCCACTCCTCTGCTGGTCTTCAAGCCACCCAGGGTGCTAGTAAACTCAGCAAGCCCAGTCCGTAAAACGTGTACTCGACATCTTCTGCGGGGTCGAGTTCAAAACCGGCGAACCCACCCTCGGGGCGTTCCATCGTCAGCCCGTAACGATGAGCGCCGATGAGGTCCGCATCGTCGAGCCGCTGGAGATCCCACAAGGTGACGCAAGAGGTAAAGGTACTCAACAAATCTGGAAGTGGCATGCGCGAGTTGGCTTGGAATCCCCCTTCTTCGGTTTGCGATTCCAAAAGGAAATCGGCAGCGGTCGTTGCGATGTGAGGATCGAGCGACCGCAAAGTCTGCAAGGCTCCGATCGCGGCGGCGGTGGGGTTGGTCCCGGATCTTTTGGCCACTCGCACCTCCAGGAAACCTCCATCCTCTCTCCGTTGCCCGAGAAGGAACGAGACGGATGGGTCGTCCGGCGGGAGTGTGTGCCCGATCAATTCCAAGCAAATTGCCACGAGAAAAGTCTGGTAGGTACTCCCCACGGTTCCTTGCGACGTTCTCGCGAATCCACCATCTTCCCGTCGGAGTTGTAGCAAGAGTTCCTGGATTCGGTTTTGCCAATCGGATTGGGCCGCGTCGAGTGGGTTCGATTCAGTAGTGGCTTCGATCAACGCCGCGCCATAGATCAAGGAGAGAAGATCGATGATCGATTCTTGATGGTGCGTTCGAGCGAGAAGAAACTCCCCGCCCCTCTGAGCGACTTCTCCGTGGAGCTCCCCGAGAATCGCCAGCGACCGGAGGGCAAAGGCAGAGTAGTAAAGGTCGCTATCCCCTTCGCGTCCCCCCCAACCTCCGTCGCTTCGTTGGGCGTTCAGGAGATAGTCCCGATGCCGGTTTCGGAGGGCGTCCGGGAGCATTGCAGCCCCTGCGGTTAGTTGGATCGTCAGTCGTTCGAGATAGCCAAATTCCATGTTTGGCTTAGGAGTAAAGGTGCTTGATGCAGAGTTGCGACCAAGTTTCAAAGCGATCGATCTCGGTTTGAATCAAGTCGATCTTCTGAAATCCCGCGAACTGAAGATCTTCTTCTGCCGAGGTGACCTTGCAGGAGCCCAGCTGCATGATGTGAACGATTCCCAGGTGAACCCGCCCTACCTCAGTCGTATCATCGTAGATCAGTCCGACAACCCGTTGTTGTCCGCCGCACTCGATCTTGACCTCCTCGTCCAGCTCCCGTTGCATCCCCGTCTGGTACCAGTCTTCTCCCGACGCATCCTCCACCGAGATATGCCCACCGATTCCGATGGAGCGAAGTGCGTGAAGTCGCTTTTCACCTTGCCCTTTCCCTCGCGTGTATTGAAAGAGTTGAGTTTCGCAAGCGTCGCTGCATTCGAGGATCACGTAGGGAATGAGCTGTTTGTAAGAGGGGTCCTCTTCGACGAGACTCCGGGGACGAAAAGATTGATTCTGCCGGTCAAGAATCGCCGGAAGATAGCGATCGACGTTGGGCTGAAAGCCAGAAAAGGGGCCTAGTTTGTCCAACAATCGAGCAGGTACGACGAGGACTTCTTCATCTTTGGAGACTTTAGACATGGGAAGGATGATGAGGGGAAGAGAACGGTAGGGAAATGATTAAGGAAAGATAAGGGGGGCCTCAGGGGCCTGCGAAAGCGCCCTAATTTAGGCGACAAAAAGAAATAAATCTACCGGCCTGGAGGGTAACGCATCGGGGGGAAGGGGGCGGACGCGAAGCGTCCCCCCATCACAACCCGTGGCGTAAGCGAGGGATAGCGCTTGCAACCAGACGTCCATCCCAGGTCTCACAGCACGCCCTTCGTGCCTCAGGGACGTGCCACCCGGCGGCTGAGATATTCCCGACAAGGGCTACGTGCACTCGCAACGCTATCCCTCGCTAACG
>CAYMXM010000773.1:0-2169 GCA_964394065.1 uncultured Pirellula sp.
TGGCCAAAATCCGACTCATAGGCTAGATACTAGGGCGGCACATCTGGATCTCAGGACCCCAGGAAATCCGTATGTGTCGCCCTCCGGGCTTGTGGGAACATCGGATTTCTATCCGGTGGTTTACACCACCGGCAAGGATATGCCGCCCTCCGGGCTAAGAGGATGCGGAGCATCAATATCCTCTCAAGTTTTTCTCTGCGATTCTCCGCGCCCCCTGCGGTTAAAAAGGAGAATAATCCTGGCGATCAAAAACCAGTGTCAAACTTTTTGACAAACCAGCGTAAGCCCCCTGCCAGACACCCCCTAAGGCGCATTGGCATTGTGAAGTCGATCTCCCCAAAATGTTTGGGCCCGATCGATCCAAGAAGAATACTCTTCGATTGCTTCCGTTGAGCGAATGTTTTCTTCCGCGTTGGAGAGCCAGCCTTGCATGAATTGAACGGCTTCTTTGGAGATGTGGGGTTTTCCATCGAAAACGAAATAGAATGGCGAGGTGCTCGCTAGGCGATACCCCTTTTCGTGCGCCGTCACAACCCGGATGAGAAGCCATCCACTCTTGTCGATTTTCATCGGTGGGAACTCTCCCTTCTTATAGTGGTCTTCGAGCTTGGCGCTATAAAGCGTTTCGCCATTGAAGATCACATCCAGATAATCGACCGGTTCTCGAACGGTTAAGGAGACTTGAAAATCCAAATCGATGCTCTGACCACTGGTTCCACGGAAGATCCCACCCGGAGGCATTCCATTCAAGTAAGCTCGGAGCAACGGACCGTTGGTCACCATCGTCTTGCCGTCTCGCACTGCTGCGACCCAATCGCGTGAAGTGGGGCGGACTTCGCTATAGAAATAAGTTCGGTTGTATCCCAGATGTGTTTCAGTGACTCCAAAGTCGCTCCCGGCGGTGGGAGTTAATCGCAGCCCTGCGTCGAGCATCTTCCAGTAGACGTGCTCGGTCAACTGCCCAGCTCCCCGCCCGGTTTTGTAGACGATCCGATCGCTATCTTCAAAGGGTGCAAAGACGGGGAAGGACGCGCTATCCTTTCCATGCGTTCGTCGAATCCTTCCGAAGATACCTTCTCGTTCTTTCGCAATGTTGAGGACCAAGGATTCATCCGTTCTCGGCCTGGAAACGCCATTCAATGTCTGGACTGCATGGATCAACCCAGTTGCCAACAAGATCGGTGTGTCGCGAGACCAAGGATCGACCAACTCTACGAAGGTGGTTCCTTCTTGACGTTCCGCTTCGATCCGTTCCATCACCTCTCCGAATGAGAGTGGACGTGGCTTGGGTAGTTCGATCTCTGGTTCTGTATCGGACTTCTCTTCACTCGGTTCGACATTGGGAAGAGGAAGGCGATGGAGTCGAACTTTCCCGTGCTTTGCATTGTAGGTCGAGTAGCTTGTCTGCATCTGCATTCCCACCGCGTCGGGATCGGTGGACTCTACCAACTTTTCGTAGGCTTTTTTGGGATCGCTTCTGACCGGGCGAGGAGGAGTAGCGGTCGTAGTCGATGGACTCGTCGTATTCCGCATCACCCCTTCGGCGATACTCACCAAGTCGATTGCGTCCCCCTTTTGCCATCGGAGGGTTTGATCGGGCGGGAGGGTGGAGGAATGGTCTGCGCTATACCAGAACTCTTCGTGCATATGGGTCGAGCGAGGAATCTCCACGGGGACCACATCGCGGGAGGCACGCTCGATTTCGAAGCCGCCACGGATGTCGCTGAACTCGGGGCCTCGATGGACGATGAATTCGTATTCTCCTTCCCGAGGGGTGATGGAGAAGTCTGGAGTGGCGAGCCACCAGTCTCCGTTGCCTAGAAGCGCGCGAGGGCGCGTGATCCGTTTTGCGCCTTTGGTCCACTGGATGCGAGCTGAAACCGGTTCCCCCGATTGGTCATCGTAGAACTCCATAACCACCGTTTGCCCCGATGCAAACTCGGTCGTTGAAAGTAACGCGAGGAGGAGTGTTATGGAAAGCGCTCGGACACACATTGAAATCAACCACGGAATACACGGAGCACACGGAAAAAATCCACACGTGGCCCCTCTGATCTTTAGCCCTAAGTAATTAGCCTTAAAGCCTCCCCTACGTATCTCTTTTCAATTTCAGACACGCGATCATTCCTGCGGAGAGGAGACTGGTGAGGCAGAGGAAATAGAGGCCAT
>CAYMXM010000774.1:0-2162 GCA_964394065.1 uncultured Pirellula sp.
CCCTGTCGTTCGCAATTATTGTGCCGAACAGTATTGGGTCAGGCCTCTTTGATTTTTTCCTTTTCGGGGAGACGAACCCTTTGGCGTCCTCGTGGTCGTATGGTTGACTCCAGGCCGAGTCGACTGGCGGTCGACTCAGTCCAGGATTCATCCCCAAAGGGACGGCCCCGTTGCGTGCACCTGCGAATCGCTTCCAGTTCCTTCTCGGACAGAGCTTCGTTAACACGCTGAACCCAACGTGGCTGTCGAGGAATCGGCCATTTGGACAATAGCGTTGGTTTGGGTTCGGGGTTCTGTAGCCAACGCCATAACGCCCCCCAACGCCAATCTTCTGCCCGTTCTACAAGCCCTGCGCGAAGGGCATTTCGCTCAACGTACCTACATACGACACAGAAGTGGGCATCTCCTTGAATCGGGAAACTCTTGTATCGCTGCTGATAAACATGCCCCATTCCGCTGGTATGGTAGTGCGCGTGGTATCGCATCGTGTGCGTTCCGCCAACCCACCCCATGAATCGACACATTTCTCCATCGACCAGCGGTCGGAGAACCAAGTGATAATGATTCGGCATCAGCTGATACGAATAGAGCTCAATCTGATAGCGTTTTAATCCTTCCCCGAGGATTCTCTCAAAAGCTTCATAGTCCGCCTCCTTGTGAAAAATATTGGCCCGAAGATTCCCTCGGTTCAAAGCGTGGTAAAGCCCGCCAGCTTCATCCGCGCGTGGTGGTCGTGGCATTCGGTAGGATCCTTTCTAAGATCGATCACAACCGAACCTACCCTCAAACGATCAGATTGTCAAATCAAAGAGGCCTGACCCCTTTGATCGGGTTCTTTCTACTTCCCATGTCGATCAGAATTTGGGTGGTAACACAAGACCCTTATCAAGAATAAAATCGTAAAGCCTTACAATCAATGTGTTTTCGCTTTCAAAGTACTTTTCCTCAAGGTCTTCAAGTTGTTGGCATTTTTTCTGTTGCGCCCTCCAATTAATCTTCGCGCCAGTTGATGACCTACATATACCGACTGCTTCGCGAACCGCATGAAAGCTTTCATATGCCTTGATCGTATTCAATGCGTTTAAAGTCTTCGAATAATTCAGATCGCCAGGCACATCAACCTCCAACGTATTCGCAAGTCCCATGTTGCCTATTAGCCCATTTACATGCCAAACGAGAACAAGAATTGACTCGCTGTAAGTCAATTTTCCGAGCTCAATCCGACCGTTCGTCGATTCAAGCAATCGAACGAATAGATCATTGCAAACCCTCGCCATGTCAAGTGGTTCTAAAGTCTCATTCATTTGGATACTCCGACCACAAACCATCAATCCACGCTTGATCTTCTGCGGTAAGCGGAGAATCGTCTTGGCCGTCATAATCGACGAAAGGTTCTTCCGCTTCCGGTAAATCGGGGATGAAGTCACCTGTGACAAGCTCGACAACAATTTTGCCGCCACCGAGAAAGGGTATTGCATCTATCCCGGAATTAAGGGTTCCGTATCCCGGTCCTTTGCAATACCCATCAACCCCCCAGCCCGCAACCGCGAAGAATATCCCGACGCCAGGAATAGCTTTAACGAGCTTACCTCCCTTGCGACCGAGCTTTCCAGCCTTTGCTAACGCACTACCCTCTTTGGCGGCCTTTGCAGCGAGCTTGCCAGCTTTGGCAGCCGCGTCCGCCGCTGCCTGAACACCTTTGTTGAACTTACGAATAAGGTGACTGGCTGGCAAATCGTCAAGGTGCTTCACAAAATCTCGCGCTTGATCAGCAGTCATCTTCTTTGGATTGATACCATTGCTCTTAAGGTACGACTTAAACTCACTCTCAACAGCACAGTTGTAATCGTAGTGCGTAATGTTTCCGTACGTTCCGAAATGATGGTCGCGATACCAATTGTTGGTTATTCGCGCGGACAGTTCGTTAAACGCAGCCTTCGCATCCGCTGAAACAGCGTTGCGAACTCGTGAATTGACCTTATGATGTCCCCAATGCAATCCACTGGGATCCGTGTAACTTGTCGGTTGATTTCCCACATACCGATACAGATTCGCATCCCTAGCGGCGAAGCCGATGGGGTCCATGCTGAGCCAGCGTCCGGTTTGAGGATCGTACCAGCGGGCGCGGTTGTATTGGAGACCGGTGTCGGAATCGAAGTCTC
>CAYMXM010000775.1:0-2160 GCA_964394065.1 uncultured Pirellula sp.
TGGTTGCCAGCGCTGTCCCTCGCTTACGCCACGGGTTGTGATTTCCGGGCCTCGCTTAGGCGTCGATCAAACTACTAAACCGCGACTGGGGCGGCGATGTGGGGGTGTGGGTCGTAGCCGACTAGCTCGAAGTCCTCAAAACGATAATCGAGAATGCTCGATCTCTGAGTTTTGAGCACCATCTCTGGAAACGGGCGCGGCTGGCGTTCCAGTTGCAATCGAGCTTGATCCAGGTGGTTGCTGTAGAGATGGACATCCCCGAGCGTGTGGACGAAATCCCCTGGTTCCAAACCGGTCGCACCCGCCATTATGATCGTCAACAACGCATAGGAGGCGATGTTGAAGGGGACCCCCAGAAAGAAATCGGCGCTTCGTTGGTAGAGCTGACAGCTCAAACGACCGTTGGCAACATAAAACTGAAACAGCAAATGGCACGGTGGTAGGGCCATCTCTTGAATGTCAGCCACGTTCCAAGCGCTGACGATCAGCCGACGGGAATCGGGGGTCTTTTTAATCTGCTCTTGCACCTCCACGATCTGATCGACGACCCGTCCGTCAGGGCATTCCCACGAGCGCCATTGCTTCCCGTAGACAGGTCCCAGATTCCCGCGTTCGTCTGCCCATTCGTCCCAGATCCGGACTTGGTTCTCTTTCAGGTAGGCGATATTGGTATCTCCTCGCAAGAACCAAAGGAGCTCATGAATGATGCTTCGCAAATGGAGTTTCTTCGTCGTCAGAAGGGGAAAGCCTTGCGACAGATCGAACCGCATCTGCGCTCCGAACAGACTGAGCGTCCCCACGCCGGTTCGGTCCGACTTTTTGTCTCCTCGCGCAAGGATCGAACGCATCAAATCGAGATACTGTTGTTCCACAACTCCCCCTTACACCGGTGCAAGTGTTTGTTTGTCGTCCGACAAGCGAGCCGCCAGAGTCCAGTGACGATTGCTCGTTTGGCGTATGCAGTTCGGATCGATTCCCACAGCCGCTCCGATCTCTCGGATCTCGTCGATCGTAAGAGACGCGATGAGGCTCTGCCGCAACAACTGGCGATCCAACTCGCTTTCTCCCCCGTGTTGCGCGACGAGGGACTCGACCTCCTCGAGAGTTTCGGGACGAATCAAATCCCGGATGAACAAAACACCATTCGGTCGCAACACCCGCACGATTTCGCGAAAACAAGCGTCGTGTTCAGGAAGGTGGTGCACCAAGGTGTTCGAGATCACGACATCGAAGTAGTTCTTTTCAAAGACCAGCTTCTTTGCATCCGCCATATGGAGCTGCACCTGCGAGGTGCATTGATGGACCTCGAGGTTGTAGCGAGCGATATCTAGCATCCAATGGGAAGCGTCGGTCGCCATGATCCGAGCCTCGGGGAGTTGCTTGCTCAGAAGAACCGGGATCCTCGCCGTTCCCGTCCCAAGGTCTAGGATATCGGTTCCGAGGGGGGAGATCTGCAAGAGATCTTCTACAAACTTCCCGTTGACCTGCGCGTGATCCATCGCGTCGTATGCCATCGCATCGTCGCAGGTGTCCATCACTTCGGGTTCTAACACACGCTTCATCGGAGATCTACTCAACGCGTAAGAGGGCTCGAGCTCATTAGCAACAATCTTGAGGAGGAGCAAGCGATTCCCGAACCTTGGGTCCAGGGACTTCGCTCCCTGTGAAGGCGATTCGGTTCGACTTGTCGACAAAGACGACTTGAGGTGACGGGACTACGATGCCGGCCTCGGTTTCTTGCAAATAGCCGAAAGCTGCAATGATGACGATATCCCCTGGGCAAACCAAATGCGCGGCCGCTCCGTTGATGCAGAGGTCGCTGGAACCTGGTTCACCAAGAATCGCGTACGTTTCCAGACGAGTCCCTCGTGAAACGTTCCAGATATGGACCGATTCATAGGGAGCGATATTGGCAGCTTCGAGGAGTTCAGGTGGAACGGTCACGGAACCTTCGTAGTGAAGGTCCGCTTGCGTCACCGTCGCTCGGTGAATTTTGGATCGGAGAAACTTTCTAAACATGCCGTTCATTCTCCCCGCTCGGAGAAGAATACGCCAGTCTTAATAGGCTGTAGGCTGTAGGCTGTAGGTGTGAGGTGTGAGGTGTGAGGTGGAGACGCGAAGCGTCGAATCCGCTCCCCTCGCCCCGCTTCGGGGAGAGGG
>CAYMXM010000776.1:0-2160 GCA_964394065.1 uncultured Pirellula sp.
GCGTGGGCCAAGGCCCACGCCTAAGTTCGAGACGCCCCTACCCGGGGCTACCAAGAAGGTGACCATTTTCAAACTCGACAATTCCACCTAGTCTCCCTAGCTTGACACCGATTCGCCAGCCCAAGCTTGGGGCGTAGCAAACGGAGAATCTAAAACGAAACCTACTCTCCTCTACTCAACGACCTATACTCCTCTCGGCTATGATTTTCTTCGGCAAGTTCCTACAGGAACTTGCGAGTGGAATCACTTTCAGTTCACCACCGACCCGGCACATCCCAATCTATTCGGTTGTGTTGTCTACGACGACCTTCCGGAAACCCTTCATCTCAACGTCCCTCGCTCGCACACCTTGCTGATTACCGGAGAACCCCCATCTCTCCGAACGTATCGACCGCGATTCACTCACCAATTTGGCGCAGTAAGGACCAGTCACTCCCATCTTGTACATCCCAATCGGTCCCTAGGTCACGAGGGGCAGCCCTGGTACTACGGATTGCAAAAAAGTGAATCGCACGGATCTGCCGTCAACTTTGATTTTTTAGAACATCTCGATGCACCGGAGAAAAAGCGAAAGCTGAGCGTGATTGCGAGCAACAAGACGACTACCGAAGATCACCGAAACCGATTGCGATTTGTGGAGAAGCTTCAAGAAGCCTTTCCGGGGGAGATCGACTTGTTTGGACGTGGTATTCGAACGGTGGAGGACAAGGCGGATGCCATCTTCCCGTACGAGTACCATATCGTCTTGGAGAATGATCATTCCGAGTACTACGTTTCCGAGAAGCTAACCGACAGCTATCTTGGTTGGGCCTATCCGTTCTATTCGGGCAGTCCCCATGCAGATGCCCTTCTCCCGGAGGGGGCTTTCGCCAGGATCAACATGGTTGATCATGAGGAATCCATCCAAACGATCCGTCGAGTTATGGATTCGAATCGCGCGATCGCTTGTCGTGAAACCATGGGGATAGCGCGCCGAAAGGTACTCGCGGAGCTCAACCAGTTCGCCTGGATTCAGAATCACTTTGCGAAGCTGCTCCCTTCCAAGGATGGGGCTGCATCGGAGGTGAAACACTCCCGCAAATCCAAATGCGTTCTCTATCCTAAACGCTTTGCAATCCAACAAATCCTGGGCAAGATATTGCGGTAATGGCTTTAGGACCGGACACTCACATGTCGTGATTTACTTCGCTACCGCTTCGTGTGGCGAGAGCTTGATAGACCTCTTCATCGATGCCATCGGAGACGAAATGGGTTGAGCAATCTCCTCGAACGAAGTTCGCTCCCCCGGTATGACGGCTTGAGAAATCTTCGAAGTGCCCTGTGCGATGGTTTGGGGTATGGTCGGCGCTCCCGAGGAAGCGGGCTTCTGCCTCGGCTGCTTCGGGTATGTAACCATGCCATATCGAACCTCCGAGACGATTGGTCCGTTCGCCGATAATAATCGTGTTGGATAGCCCGTCGGTGTAGTCTCGGAACCGAATTTGGGAATTGCCGAAGAACGATCCATTCCCATGGTACGGCGAGTCGTGGATCTCCGTCGAGCCGAAGACACCTAGGTAGTTCGACTTCGCGATCGAAAAGAGCTTATGCCCCTCATCGGCATGGTGAGGATGTTCATGATCGTGGTCGTGATCATCGTGGTCGTCATCGCTGTCTCCCTCGCCGATATCGAACAGGTAGGAACCTGGATCGGAGGGACAGATGAATCCGGGAAGAGACTGCGTTAGAAATACTGTGTTCGTTCCCTCCGAGATAGGGAGGGAGAAATTGAGTTGAGAATGGAGAGTGTTAATTTCCATGAAGGGAAACAGGCCCGTCCCCCATGCCCAACCCGGGTGTTTGGACTGGTTGAGATCGACCCAGCCCGCCGGGAGCCGCCGGAACGACGACTCGTAGTTCGAAATCGCCAACCCGATTTGCCGCAGGTTGTTCGTGCATTGCATTCGCCGCGCGGCTTCGCGTGCCGCTTGTACGGCAGGCAAAAGGAGTCCGACCAAAACTCCGATGATGGCGATTACCACGAGGAGCTCGACCAGCGTGAATCCACGAACCGAGTAGCGAGTGCGAGTCATATGCAAAAGTTCCGTATTTCATAAATGCAATAATATTGCTCTTGATGAATGTATCCTTCTGCACCTGCCGATGTCAACGGATTTTGTC
>CAYMXM010000777.1:0-2137 GCA_964394065.1 uncultured Pirellula sp.
TGGCGCTGCGCTTACCACCGGCTAATGGCTGTAATCCCTTCGGGATACCAGAGGAAACAAAACTAATCCTTGTGTTCTCCTCTGCGATTCTCTGCGCCCCCAGCGGTTAAAAGGGAATAAATCCGAGCACTCAAAAAGCAGTGTCAACACCAACTTTTTGAAATCCCAGCGCAAGCCCTCTGCGGACCGGCTATTAATCCTCCAGCCTCTTCCTCTTTAAAACATACCGCCCATGCCTCCCATACCTCCCATCCCATTTCCTCCAATGAACTCTCTCCGGTTAGGTTTCATGTTCCCCTTGGGTTGCTTGGAAATCATATAGAGAAGCTTTTCAATCTTTCGGTGATTCGTCTCTGAACAGCTGACGAAGAGAATCGCCCCGAAAACGTTAATTGTGGACTCCCCGCCGTTTTGCACCCATTCATCTTGAAGGATCGTTTCCGTAATCAGACCAACCAACTCCCAAACAACACTGTTATCCGAGAAAACATGACTCAGTTCGTAAGCGCGCGCAGTGCCTACGCCGGAGAAACGTTCTGAGGATATCTTGACGATCTCTCCATCAAGGAAGTACGCAAGAGTCAATGGAGAAAGAATCAAGTCCAGTGCATCCTGAGCTTCAAGTTCCTTCCCCAACAGCAGTGTGATCGGTTCGTCCTCGGTATGCCCTTCCTCTCCCACCGACTTTTTGTCAATAAAGAAAGCAATATTGGTAGCTTCCGAAATTTCTGAGATAACCTCCCTAAGCGGAACGCCGTCGAAATCAACCCTGACCTTACGTCGCAACGCGATGCGCACTTCCTCTTCCGCTGCGTTAGCACTTTGAAAGTACTCATCCTGAAGCCAAGCTGGTGGAGGGCCGCTGGTTTCCCATGCGACGACTTCTGCCACCTTATTCGATTCCGATTGCGCCTGAGGGGGGCCAAGCTGCGCTTGCGCCTGCGAAACAATCCTCGGCCCCTCTCCCCCCGACGGTTGCAAGCTCCTCGCGATAGGAATCGCAAAGATTCCAAGCGCGAGGAGTCCACCTACGGTTGCGGCGAAGGCCAGCGTCGAGGCGCGAAGTGAATAAAACATGGAAAGTTCTCCTTGGACTAGTTTTTCGAGCGCGGTAGAAAAGGGGACGGCTGGGGATCCCATTGAGGGATCGATCTGGGAAAGGGACAACTCGATCGTCGGCTCGACCCACTCCTCCCAAGGGAGCGGTTCTAGTTGCGATTCCCACTGCGCGAAGGGAACCCACGCAGCGTTTATCCCAACTCCTCGTCGTTCAAGATTCTGTTTGAGACGCTCTTTCCCGCGACGGATTCGTCCTTCAACGGTCGTGACCGTCAGTTGCATCTCGGTGGCTAACTGCGGGACAGAACGACCCGCGATGTAGTGTTCGATGATCGGTGTCCGCATCGAAGAAGGAAGCCGTTGCAGTTCTTCTTCCAATGCCTCCAATTCTTGTTTCATCTTCAACGCTTCGGGCGGCGTTGGATCTTGGGAAGCAACCTGTTGTTCCATATCGCATGTCACCTCCTGAGCCCGTCGCCGTTCAAGGCTTCGACGAATTTGGAGCCGCTTCCCGATCCGATAGGCGACTCCGTATAGAAAGCTTCCGAGAGAGTCACCTTTGCGGATCCGTTTTGCCGATCGGAAGAGAACGACGAAGGTGGCTTGAAAGACATCCTCGATGTCAGACCGGTCGTTGAGCAATCGAGAAGCGACCCCAGCGACCACCTTTCCATGGCGTAAGGCGATGATCTCCATCGCTTCTCGCAGATGGTTTTGCAGAAAGAGGGAGAGGAGTTCCTGATCGCTCAAATCCCCCAAAAGGGATTCAAGGTGCCCACTCCCTCGCTTCTCGCTATCTTCGATTGGACTTAGTTTGCGATGGCTATTCATTCACGCGACATCCCGATGGGTTTAGTGCATCCTACCTAGGTAGTGCATCCGAACGGGGGATCCAGTCGAAAAAAATAGTTTTTTTGTTGGGGGGGAGCGAGATTCAATCGCCGTTCGCCTAACATGAGTAAATCTTGGCTGTCAAAAAGTTGACGTTGTGAAGATTTAGGTTTGCGCAAGTTTCGTTCCGTGGATTCGCTTCTTGTCCGACCGGGGCTCGCCCCCGTCGGACACCGCTTTGGCGCCC
>CAYMXM010000778.1:0-2128 GCA_964394065.1 uncultured Pirellula sp.
ACCGCCGGCTAATGGCTGTAATCCCTTCGGGATACCAGAGGGATGCAAAACTTATTCTCGAGTTCTCCTCTGCGAACCTCCGCGCCCCCTGCGGTTAAAAAGGAATAAATCCAGACACTCAAAATTCCGTGTCAACACCAACCTTTTGACAGCCCAGCGTGAGCCCACGGACTCAGAACCAATGAGCTTTTCGAGCCGCGAATGCGGCGGCAGCACCTCTCGAATCGGTTCGATGCTGCCGCCGCATTCGCGGCTCAAAACCATGTGGGGCCGGGCAACCGTGGGCTCACGCCCACGGCTATGGGCTGCCATCGCTACGCGATTGAAATCCGGAACCAATTCATGGATACAGTTAGACGCGGGCAAGCGGAAAATTACATTAAAAAAGGCCGAGAATCCATTTTGGATTCTCGGCCTTTTAGGGGTCTCGCTTCAGCGAAGCGAAGTCGACGGGTCTCGAACCCGCAACCTCTGGATCGACAGTCCAGTGCTCTAACCAATTGAGCTACGACTCCGTTTGATGTGTCGGATTATAGCCCTGACTTCGGACGCTGCAAGCGCTGTTATGAAGTTGTCCAAGCGATTTTTTACCCAGCCTCTTACCCGCGATCGGTTCGTATCGGATCGAGTGAATTTCCGGATTAGTACAAGCTTGATGCGGAGGTGAAGAGACTGTTCTTATAGGAAATGCAGAGGCGCGGAGACGGAGGAGCACGGAGTGTTTCGCTACAATGCACCGTCGCTGCGCGGCGAACCACGCCGGCCCACCCTTTTCTCTCTCCCCACTCAACATTTCTCAATGACCAATTCACCATCCGGTAATCGGCGTATCACCTGCTTCGTCTCGGGGCGGGTTCAAGGAGTTGGGTTTCGGGCCCAGACGAAAGGAGTGGCGAGAAAGTTCGATGTCAGCGGCACCGTACAGAATCTTCCGGACGGTCGTGTCAAAATCGTCGTCGAAGGAAGACTCGATGAGATTCAGACTTTCCTGAAATCGGTTTCGCAACCGACTTCAGGACGCGTTAGCAAACTCGAATGCTACGAGAGCGAAGCGTCGGGAGAGTTCGATGGATTCGAAACGGTTTGGTAGCGCTTCTTGCGCTTTAAGATCTCCGCTCCCCTCGCCCCATTGTCGAATCGACGGCAACCGCACTCTCAACGGTTGGTTGAATTCAACGCAGAGTCACAGAGGCGCGGAGTCAGCAGAGAGATAAACTTCTCTTCGGCCACCCTCTCTGCGTCCCTGCGCCTCCGCGACTCTGCGTTGAATTCTAAAACGAATCCTACCCACGATGCGTAAGATTCGTGGTAGTTGCAATGGAAAAGATGATTGGTGTGCGATCTGGACCTGAGATGGAAGCCGCGACCACTGCATACACCCTACGACTAAATAGTATTCCCTTAAATTACAACGCACCTTTTAGCGCTGCTAGTGCTGGTTCGTAGTTTGGCTCTTGCGCAACCTCGGGGACGATTTCCGCGTAGAGAATCTTTCCTTCGGCATCCAAAACATAAACCGCGCGGGTCAAGAGTTTCAACTCGTCGATCGTGAGTCCCCACTTTTGTCCGAACTCCCCGGATTGGTAATCGCTACCGACGCGAAGCGACTTGATATCTTCAGCACCGCAGAATCGGTTCATTGCAAAGGGGAGATCGCGGCTGACGGTCAACGCATTGATTTTATCACCGAGTGCAC
Organism: uncultured Pirellula sp.; assembly: GCA_964394065.1. GTDB lineage: Bacteria > Planctomycetota > Planctomycetia > Pirellulales > Pirellulaceae > JBKCUI01. Next base: position 1,697 of record CAYMXM010000778.1, read on the forward strand.
CAAGCTCTTGATTGAATCGCTTGGTTTGCAATTGGCAGGTTCCCGTATCGAGGGAAGGAACGACGCTGACGATGGTAGGCTTCCCTTGAAGATCACTCAAGGTAATCGTTTTGAGACCACCGTCGAAATAGTGGAGCGTGAAGTCAGGTGCCTTATCCCCGACTTTCAGTTCCTCTCCGAGAAGAGTCATCGGGTTTCCTTTGAACGTGATTGCGCCGCTGCGAGCCATGCGATGTTTCCTTTGGTGATTTGTGGAGGAATAGGTTCTGGACGAAGGTATCGGAAAATCGCAGTTCGTCAATACAAGCGCGACGCGCAGCAGGTAGAAGTCACCTTCCCTTCTTGGGAACGCTGTGAGTATTTTTCCCTGGAAAATAGTTCTTGTCTGGATGGGGCTTGTCCCCACCAGACACCGCTTTGGCGTCCTAGCAC
>CAYMXM010000779.1:0-2125 GCA_964394065.1 uncultured Pirellula sp.
AGTTTAAGGTTTTTGGGGGAATGGGAACACTGGAGAAGGATAATTTGCGATTGCAACATCGCCGCTACGCGGCGAACTGCCTCATCGTGGCCCGGGGCATTAATTCTCCCCTTGAATATTCCCTAAATACTCCTTGCGAACCTCCGGATGCTTTTTGACCTCTTCGGGAGTTCCTTCGCAGAGAACGGTTCCTTTGGCGATCACGTAGCAACGATCGACGGCTCCCAAGATTTCCAAGGCTGCGTGGTCGGTGATCAAAATCGAGATCCCTGTTTTTCGGAGATCGAAGATCGTCTCCTGGATGCTTTGAACGGTCACCGGGTCGATCCCCGCAAAGGGCTCGTCGAGCATGATGATCTTCGGGTTCGAGACCAAGCATCTTGCGATTTCAAGACGTCGGCGTTCCCCACCGGAGAGCTTCGAAGCTTTCGAATGGCGGATATGCGTGATTTTAAATTGGTTCAGGAGTTCTTCCGTCCTGGCCCGTCTTTCACGCCGTCCAACGCCGAGGAGCTCGAGCATCGCTAGGATATTCTGCTCGACCGATAGCTTTCGAAAAACGCTCGACTCTTGGGCCAAATACCCCATCCCCCCATCCCGAGCACGACGGTACATCGGCCAGTAGGTCACCTCCTCACCCATCAAGTTGACTTGCCCTCGATCGGGGTGAACCAACCCGCAAGTCATCCGAAAGCTAGTCGATTTCCCCGCACCATTCGGACCGAGAAGCCCCACGATCTCGGCTGCCCCGACGCGCATGCTGACGCCGTTGACCACCTTGCGTCTGCCGTAGGTTTTCTCCAGGCCGACAACACTCAGAACATCCATGTTCGTTTTCTCCGTTGAAACCTTTAGCGGGCCTCCGAAAAGGGGTCTGCCTCGAAAAGGGGGCTGACCCCTTTCTCGCCCGCTTAGCGGATAAGTCCCATTCGTTGAACGTTGGGTAAGTAAGGAACAGGCGCATTCCAGGGGTGAGGCCAAAAGACGACGAGTGCCCGCCCGATCATCAACCGACCTGGAGTATAGCTATCCGGCCAAGAGCGAGCATCGGAACTGGCCGCTGAATTGTCCCCCATCGGAAAATACCAATCCTCTCGCATCGTGAAATCAACAGCCCGTCGAGAGTAAGTCATAGAACTCTTCCCCCACACGTCTGGCCTTAAGGCTAGGATGTTTCGATCCATCACTTCGATCGACATGTTTCGCATCAAGTCGTTCACCGAACGCTCGTGCTCCGACCTCGCATACTGTTCTCGACTTCCCGCAGGAATGGAGTTTCGAAGGGCTTCGCTGAGATTCGGATAGTCCACCATCGAGGCGTTCGCGCCACGCGCATGGGCTATGTAGTAGATATCCCGATGGACTCGGGCCCGGGCGACTCGCAATTCTCCCCCCGCAATGCCGATCCCCAAGGGGGCTCCGTCGAGAGGGTCAACCTCGGAAAGGGCGGGGCCGCGCGCTCCGTTTTCCTCCTCCATTCCCCTCCAGTCGAGCCGATTGGAGGAGTCCCATTTCACAGGCTTCCCGTCGACCCAGAATAGGAACTGATCATCTACATTCGAGAAGCGAATACGGTGTTTTCCCCCTCCTCGCAAAGATGTTTTCGCGGTCACCGTCGCCGCATGCCCATTCTCCTCTTGGAAGATCTCTAGCTTCTGTCCATTAAGTTCCACTCGACCCGTAAGATTGCCACTGGTTAGGTCGATATCGACAATGTGTTTTGCCCCCGCCTCAACCACGAGCAAGGAAAGAGTCTTGCTACCTGGCGTCGTTTCGATCTCAAATTCACCCGCCAAATCCCCCGTCCAGTGCAATCCATCGTTCCCCCCAGCACCGAAAGGCTCTCCTTGAAGAATGGCTTTTCGAGCCTCCCGCTCAAAACGCTCTACATTCTTCGGAAACACATCCGCTCTATAACCCGCGTTGTAAGCGACGAAGTCGGTGATGAGACGAGGCTCCCTGGGTTTCGGCTGAACAGGGAGCCCACCTTTCTCCTCCAGGTGACTCCAAGCGACCGTATCGACGACCCGATGGTAATACCGAAGCCAGTTCGTGGAATCACCCCCGTTCTTGCAGGTCGCATTCCAGCGATCTTCAGTCCATTCCAGGTTCCAAGACGCATCGT
>CAYMXM010000780.1:0-2119 GCA_964394065.1 uncultured Pirellula sp.
GGGGCGAGGGGAGCGGATAGCTAAAAGCGCGGCGCGTGCTAGGACGCCAAAGCGGCGTCCGACGGGGGCGAGCCCCGGTCGGACAAGAAACATTCGATCTCTCCGATCCCCATGACAGAATGCTTAGGCATTCCCCAAAGGCCAGGGTTACAATCAAAGCCTTCTATCTGCTCCTCGCCTAAAGAGCAAAACACTTGCAAGGAGTAGAATTGTTGATGCTGCAAGGGTTATTCCCATGTATCCCCCAATCAGAGCCCAGGAACCTTCGGTGCTGACGCTGACCCGAACTCCCCCGCTGACCGACATCGCGGTCAACGGGGCGGAATCGACCGCCATCAGTGGGCTGGTCACCCCGATGAACCGAAGCCGGTCCAAGTCGAGGTTCCCGTTGGAAAAGGACCATAGGAGAAAATAGATCGCAATCGGCAAGCAATAGAGGACCAGCAAAACGACGTAGGTCAGCATCATCGCCGTGCTGGTTTTCCGAACGATCGTCGAAAAAAACAACGCGAGGATCGTGTTGAAGAGGGAGGCGACGAAGATGATTTGGAAATAGGCGAGCATGGTTTGCCAGTTGTCCGACAGATCGGTGATCGGCAACAAGGCGAGAACCATCGGAAACATCAAAAACGAGGTGAGGACCGCCGACACTCGATACCCTGCGATAAGCTTTCCCGACAGAATATCCCACGAAGAGATGGTGGTCGTCAGGAGGAGATCGATCGTCTGCCGTTCCCGTTCGCTCGTTACGCTTCCAGCCATGAAAACCGGGGCGATCAGCAAATTGAAAACAAGGACGAAGCCCGCATAGTAAGCCGCTAAGGTCGGGACTAAAAACAAGCAGATCGCCATCAAGGGAATGGCGAGAAACATGCCGACTTGGATAACCAACCGGAGCATCAAACTCCCCTGGCTAAAGAGTTCAGCGTGCATCTCCTTATCGTAGACCGGGTTCACTCCATCCTGCATCAAGGTCTTGCGCCGCGGTGGAGCGAACAGATTGTCGGGAAACTTATCTCGTTGAATGACCAGCCCCACGGTTTCTCGTTGCTCTTTGTCGAGGTCGACGACCTCGTTTCCCTGGCTCCCCATATCGGGCGGATAAAGGAGTCGGTAGCCGGTAACACCGAGAAGGAGGACGCTTCCTGCAATCGAGAGGATGGGAACGAAGGTCGTCGCTAAGATCAAACGCAAATCTCCTTGGCGGGAAAGCCAAAGCCAACAGATCACGCCGACCAACAGGAGGGGCAAGATAAAAACGTAGCTGACAACCAGAGACGAGCTGGTCCTTCGGAAATAGCTAGAGCAGAAGAGACTGATCGAGCCGAAGAGAAGGATGGCCGATAGAAGTCCGATGTAGGCCCCCAGAAGTTCATAAATCGATACCCCTCCTAGGGGCAAGCAAAGCATGATAATCGGAAGGGAGCCAGAAACGAGGACGACGAGATGAGCGAGCGCGGCGGCCAGTTTTCCGAAGACGATCGCCGAGGGGCGGAGGGGGCTTGCGAGGAGCATCTCGTAGGTCTTCCGTTCCTTTTCCCCCGTGATGGCACCCGCGGTGAAGCTCGGAGCCATCAGGGAAGCGATCGCGAACTGGCCTACGAAAAAGAAGTCGACCAAACGCTGTGCATTGGCCGACTCCCGGCTCAAGTCGATCTTGGTGTCCTGGGGATAAGCGATCAAAACGACCGTTGCGAGTGCGATCTGATAGAAAAGCATCAACAGAAACGCGCGCGGCGTTCGAAGGTTGACGATAAGCTCTCGTTGCAGAACCGGGTTTTGCGATAGCATAGGCAGCGATGGATTGGAAGTTGATGGGCAATTGTTATACCCGATCCTATGTAGGGTGTGTGAAGTGGCCGCTGCTTCCAGTTCAGGTCGAGATGACGAGTCAATCCTCGTTATTATTGCCATCACCCCTCGCACCCTGAGCGGCCACGGAACACACCGAGAATAGGCTTGAGGGGTGAGGCTTGAGACTTGAGGAAGAGGGCGCTTCGCGTCCTTCCCATCACAACCCGTGGCGTAAGCGAGGGATAGCGTCGCGAGCGAACGCAACCCTATTCGGGAATATCTCAGGCGCCGGGTGGCACGTCCCTGAGGCACGAAGGGCGTGCTG
>CAYMXM010000781.1:0-2117 GCA_964394065.1 uncultured Pirellula sp.
ATCCCAGGTCTCACAGCACGCCCTTCGTGCCTCAGGGACGTGCCACCCGACGCCAGAGATTTCCCGACAAGGGTTACGTGCACTCGCGACGCAGTCCCTCGCTTACGCCACGGGTTGTGATGGGGAGGATTACGATGGTAGGATTTGATCCGTCGCTTGCCTGAAAATGATGTACGAACCCGACTTGAGGAGCATTTTATGACCGATCCCCGCGCGAATTACCAATGGAGAGCCGTCGGGGACATCAACGCATACTTTGGTCTTTTGCTGGATAACCTTGCCGGGCTAGTCCTGACGGTTGGCCTTTTGGCGGGTGTTTGGCAAATGCCGGCAGACTTCGTCGTGGGCTCGATGATCCCCGGGACGGCGATCGGTGTCTTCGTCGGGGATCTGGTCTACACCTGGCTCGCGTTTCGGCTGGCCCGACAAACGGGGCGGGATGATGTCACGGCGATGCCTCTCGGGCTCGATACGCCGAGCATCTTCGGGATCACGATGTTTGTCGTCGGTCCCGCCTATCAGTCGGCTCTTTCAGGAGGGGCGGAGACTCTCGAAGCGGCCTATTTTGCCTGGGGGGTGGGGATCTGCTCCATGATCTTCGCCGGGGTTTTCAAACTGATCTGCTCGGTGTTCGGCCATTCGATCCGAACCCTTATCCCGCGCGCTGGCCTCTTCGGTTCCCTTGCGTCAATCGCCTTGGTGATCATCAGCTTCGTTCCCTTGATCGATATCCTCCTCGCCCCAATCGTCGGGCTCGTCTCCCTGGCGATCGTCCTGACGAGCCTTATCGGGCGGGTTCCTCTCCCCTTCAAAATACCTGGGACCGTCGCAGCCCTTATCGTCGGGGCCATTCTTCACTATGTCAGCGCACTGGTCACCGGGGGACCTCTCTATCCAAGCGAATCGTTGAACGTCGGATTCTTGCCGGCCGGATGGTTGGAAGCGTTCGAGTTCCGATGGGTAGCTCAATTCTCTGCAGCGATCAACTATTTGCCGATCGTTACCCCCTTTGCACTCGCGACCGTCGTCGGTGGACTCGACTGCACCGAATCAGCAGCGGCGGCAGGAGACCACTACTCCACGACGCAGATTCTCGGTGTCGAAGCGTTGGCGACGTTGGTTGCTGGTTTCTGCGGAGGGATCATTCAAACGACTCCTTACATCGGTCATCCTGCTTACAAAGCGATGGGGGGGAAGGCGGCCTACACGCTCGGGACCGCAGTGACGGTAGGGTTACTCGGGACCGTGGGTGGATTCGAGTACTTCTACATGTTCGTCCCCAAAGGGGCAGTCTTCCCGATCTTGATCTTTGTTGGCTTGGAGATTGCGTCCCAGAGCTTCCACGCGACTCCACAACGGCATTACCCAGCGTTGGTCTTCGCCTGCGTCCCTCCGTTGGCGTTTCTCGCATTTCTCTTTGCGGAGCAATTGCTGGGCTCGACCGGTATTCAATTGACGGGAGAACCCCTCAACGCCCCCACGCAAGCATCGATCGCAACGATTCAATCCGCCGTCGCCGACAACGAGGGGGCAACAGAGGCGATCGAGTCTCTCCGGAATCAACTTACCCTTCGCCCTGATTTGAAGGAGAGTCTCTTGGTCATCTTGATGTTGAAGAATGGATTCGTCCTCACCAGTCTGATCTGGGCATCGATTCTGGCGATGGCGATCGATCGTCGCTTGAACGCCGCTGGTTTCTTCACCTTGGCCGCGATGGTAGGAACCCTCTTTGGTTTCATGCACTCCCCCGTCACCAGCAACGCACTCTTTCTTCCCTGGAGCGTCGAAGGAACCTGGGGACTGGATCACGAACAGCTAACCCGCGTCTGGACCATGTCCTTCGCCTACCTCCTTACCGCCTTACTGTTCTTCACTTGGGGAGCCTATCTGAAGATGGGAGAGAATCCGTCTTCAACGCATGGACGCGAAGGCGCAGAGTGACCTGACGCATCGGTGTTGAGGGGGCGAACGCGAAGCATCCCCCCATCACAACCCGTGGCGTAAGCGAGGGATAGCGTCGCGAGTGAACGTAACCCTTGTCGGGAATATCTCAGGGGATGTCGGGTGGCACGCCCCTGAGGCACGAAGGGCGTGCTGTGAGACCTTGGATGGATGCC
>CAYMXM010000782.1:0-2109 GCA_964394065.1 uncultured Pirellula sp.
CCGGCCCCTCTCCCCGAAGCGGGGCGAGGGGAGCAGAACTCTAAAGCGCGACGCGGGCTAGGGCGCTGAGAAACAGAGAGGAGGAGAGATGGCCCTGAAATGGTGGCCGGCTCACTGCGCAGGTAGGGGCTTTGAATGGAGAGGGCGGTTAACGGAATGAATTCCGTTCTACATTACCCCAGCAACTCATCAAGCTCATCGACTAGCTTCGAGAACTCTCCCAAGGCGATTTCTACCGGTTCGGGTTGGCTCATGTCGACGCCGGCGCCGCGGAGGAGATCGAGAGGGTCTTTGGAACAACCTCCCTTTAAAAATCCAAGATAATCTGCAAGCTCCTTCTCACCGCCGTTGAGAACGCGCCGGGACAAGGCGATCGCTGCCGATAATCCGGTCGCATATTTGTAGACATAGAATGCGTTGTAGAAGTGCGGGATTCGGAAACACTCCAACGAAAGCTCTTCATCGAGCGTGAACTCGGGGCCAAAATAGGCTTCTAACAACGCGCGGTACGCCGACTTGAACGATTCGACCGTTAAAGGTTCTCCCGATTCGGCCATGGCATGCGCTATCTTTTCGAACTCAGCAAACATCGTCTGCCGAACGATGGTAGCGCGAATGCTGTCGACTTCATGATTGATCAGCGCCGCCCGTTCCTCCTTCGTCTTCGCCCGGTCGATCAAATACTTCGCTAACAACTGCTCGTTGAAAGTCGACGCCACTTCGGCCACGAAAATGGTATAGCTGTAGTATTGGTACGGCTGGTTCTTCGAGGAGTAATACGTGTGCATCGAGTGCCCTGCCTCGTGCGTCAGCGTAAAGACATCGTTGAGAACCGTCGGTTTGTAGTTCATCAGAATGTAGGGATCGCTGTCGTAGCATCCGCTGCTGAACGCGCCGCTTCGCTTCCCTTGGTTGGGATATCGATCGCACCAGCGACCTTGCAATCCACCTTCGAGTCGTTTGCAATACTCGCTTCCCAAAGGTTGCAGCGAATCGATCACCAAGGTGACCGCTTCATCCCAGGTATGGTGAGTCTGTCGATCTGCGAGGATCGGGACGTAAGTGTCGTAGTGATGGATGTCCGATAGCCCCATCTTCCGCCGACGCATGTCAAAGTACTTGTGAACGGCGGGAAGGTGTTTTCGTACCGCCGCGATCAAGTTGTCATAGACACTCACCGGAACATTGTCGCCGAACAACGAGCTTTCCCGGGCGCTCGGGTAGTTTCTTGCTTGCGCGTAGTAAACATCGGAATGGATGCTCCCCTCGAGAGTTGCCGCCAAGGTATTCTCGTGCGCTTTGAACTGTGCGTAGTATTGATGGAACGCGTTGCGGCGAACTTCCCGATCAGGAGAGATCAGGAACGAGCTGAAGGAGGCGTTGGTCAGTTCGACCTCTTCCCCCTTTTCGTTTTTGACCGTTCCGAACTTAAGGTCCGCGTCGTTCAATTGGCGGAACGCTTTGCTGGCGGCTTGCGCCATTTCACCTTGCATGGCGAGGAGGCGTTCTTCCGCTTGGCTGAGAGTATGGTCTCGAAAGCGGTTTACTCGTTCGAGGACCAGTCGGTAGGGAGCGAGGGACGGGTGTTCCAAAAACTGAAGGAATGTTTCTTGCGGGATTTCCAGCAGCTCGGGGCGGATGAAGCTCGCTGCTTCGCTCGCTTTTGTTGCGACCGAATAGAAGCGTCCCATGAAACCTTGATAGGTGCTGTTCCCCAGATCTTCGCTCGTTCGGAGAGATGCATAGACGGCAACCTTTTCCGCTAAGCGATCCACTTTGCTATCGAACTCAAGGCATCGCGCGATGTTCTCTGGGGAATCGCCGAGAGTGCCAGCGAACTGTTCGAATCCTCCGATCAGTTGCTCGAACTCGTCGAGCGCTCCGCTCCAAGCTTGATCGTTAGGAAATAGACTGTTCAGGTCCCAGGTATCGCCTACTGGAACTTCGGAACGCTTCGGGTTGCTCATCAAGTTGGTTGCTTTCTAGAAGTTGGAAGGACATAACCTGTGAGGATATCTGCTCCCCTCGCCTCCGGCCTGGCCTGACGCATCGGAGGTAAGAGGGTGGACGCGAAGCGTCCCCCATCACAACCCGTGGCGTAAGCGAGGG
>CAYMXM010000783.1:0-2107 GCA_964394065.1 uncultured Pirellula sp.
GAATTCTCCCCTGCGAACCTCCGCGTTCCCTGCGGTTAAAACGGAATAAATCCACTCATTTAAAAACTCGTGTCAACACCAACTTTCTGACAACCCAGAATAAGTCTCCCCTGTCAAAAAGTTGGTGTAGTGGGGATTTAGGCTTGCGCAAGTTTCGTTCTCTGATTCCCTTCTTGTCCGACGGGGGCGAGCCCCGATCGGTTGAACGCCTTACTGCGGACTCAAAAAAACTCACGCCAAGGCGCAAAAGAATGAATCGACTATCCCCCCTTTGCGCCTTTGCGTGAGTCCTAAAAAAGCTTGCCCGTATTCCTACTTACTTCGAACTCGAATCGTAATAGATATTTCGGGCATTGTAGCTACATCCATTCTCAGCTCTTCTCCTGACGAAAGGGGGGCGTTGAAGGAAGGAACGGTGATCGAAGCGTAGGTTATTGTCGCTTCGCCCTCCTTCAGGGAATAATGAAACGGGGCACCCAAAACGGGATCGTGAGGAGGAACTAAATCTAGCTGATCCAAGGACTCTGGAAGCTGATTGTTGTGCTTTGCGGCATAATCCCGCAAAGCTTCCACAACCATCCAACCAGCGATTCCTTGCTGTGTTCGAAGTTGTGAACCGGACGATCCCAAAAGAAACGATGGAAACACCAATAGATCTCTTGTGAACCAGTTGAGCTTTCGGTCGATCGGTGTGCGATCCATCGACGATACCACTTTGCCCCAAAGCTTTGTGGGCAAAGCAAATGCAGGTAAGTAGTTCCATTTGAACAACTCATCTCGCACGATGGTGTAGCGAAGTTTCATCGCCAAAAACACGGTTTGCGTTTTGCTGAATCGGCTGATTTGCTCCGCAGACAATGAGCTCTCGATTTGAAGGTATAGATGGCAATCTTCGTAGAGGCCTTCGATCGAATCCCGAATAGATTGAACTCTTTCTTCAATGGAACTTCCGATAAACAGGGGGGGGCCAAAATCTGTATCGGAGATGCCATCTCCCGGATTTTTTATGTTCCGCTGATCTTCGATATATTTTGTTTGAGTTGCAAACTCCCGAATCACTTCCTCCCAGAAGGCATCTCCCCGAACCGATTCATCGATCTGGTTGAAGAATTTGAATTGCAACGCATTCTCATGGTACGCAGTCCTCAATCCATGCTCGGTCTGGACCAGCGGGTTCGGAAGCGTCGCGATTGCCCAGTACAAGTTGGGACACCCTTCCAGCTCACTTAGAAAAAAAGCATCCTCAAACCATGCGATGGCGGCAATCGACATACCCCCTAGATTGGAAACGAGAAGCTCATCTTGACCAAGATGCCGTGCTAGCTGGAACTGCTGTCCGAGTATTGCGATCGCATCCATGGAACGCCCTTCGCGAATCGCAAGTCGAAATCGTATGCTCTGTGTCTTCGCCAGCTCCTGCAAGGGGCGGATTTCGGATAGATCGTACTGGTTTGGATTCTTCGACTCCTTCAGACTGCGATCCATCGAGAATGCGGGGCGCAACCAGGCATGATGCAATGGATCTTTTTGAAAGTCAAAGGTCTTGAGATACTCTCGCACTTCGTCGACAGGATATTCCTTGGGGGGCATCGTGAGGTAGCTGTAGGGGGGGACATTGGCTAGATCGGTCTTCTGTTCCTTTGCGAGTTCTTCCGCATCACGCTTGGTCTTCGCGATTGTTTCTCGAACGAAATCGTTATCCAGCGGCGATAGTGCTTTGTAGTAGAACAGCGCCGAATTGCCGGGAAGAGAGTCATAGAGGTCTGGGAGAAACTGAACCTGGAGCGCGGGGCGAGCTTCCTTTTTAGGAGCGATCGTCAGACTCCGCTTGTAACGGTTTGCTTTCCTTTGCAATTCGCCAGGTGAGTTGTCCGCTTCCGAATCTTGCATTCCCCAAGCCTGTGGAGCAAGAAGCCCGATGGTAGTGACGCTAAGCAACGCAAAGCGAAACAGAGTTTTCCTCGTCCTTTTTGAACAGAGCATTCGCATCGTTTGTTCCTTAAATAATCGGAGACTAGGTGGAATTGTCGAGTTTAAAAATGATCACGTTTTTGGTAGCCCCGGTAGGGGCGTCTCGAACTTAGGCGTGGGCCTTGGCCCACGCTAT
>CAYMXM010000784.1:0-2104 GCA_964394065.1 uncultured Pirellula sp.
CCGAATCCTACTTTGAAGACACCCGGCTGCTGGAAGAGATGGCGAAGGTCTTGCACTGGGGTAAAAACGCAGCCATCGCGATTTTACCCTAGGGTGTGAGTGGTTTTACCGTAGGGAGTGTGAAGTGGTCGCAGTTTCCATCTCAAAATTATTTGGCATACCAAGCAATCGTTTGCACCGTAGTCACCTCTGTATCTTCTAAGCGACCACGGAACACACCGGATGTGTAGTTGGCTCGATCGAGTTCTAAACTTAGTTTTTGTTACTAGCGATTCTACCCCTCACCCCCAGCCCCTCTCCCCTAAAAGGGGCGAGGGGAGCGGAAACCTTTCAGGCTTATTCGGGTCTTACTAGAACTAAAGCCCAAAGCGGGGGACCATCCGTTTATTCCGCTTCGCCCCCATTAATACAGTGCATCCATCTCGCTTCCGAACACTTGCTTTCCTCGTCCTCCTGGTCGCGTTCCTCCTGCGGCTCGGGGGAGCGTGTTACTGGCAAGCATCCTTGGAACGGGAAGGGAAGCACACTCGTTTCGGGGATAGTGAATCCTATTGGGTGCTAGCCAGTACGATTGCGGACGGGGCCCCTTATCAGTACGCGAGCGAGAACTCGAAGATCTTTCGCGCTCCCCTCTATCCCCTCTTCCTCAGCCCAGCGGTTCTCATCGGGAAGGCTTTCCCCGCGCACCCTTGGCTCCCCTATATGGTCGCTCGACTCTTCGGAGTCGTTTGCGGCACCCTCTGTGTCGCACTGATCATGCGATTGGCTTGGGAACTCCGAACTGGAGAAATACCGACTTTGATCGCAGGGACGCTGGCAGCACTCTATCCTGGGGCAATCGGGATGAGTCTGTTCCTTCTCAGCGAGTCCCTCTTCTGCCTCCTCATGCTCCTCTCCATCGCTTGCAACTGGTGGGCATTGCAGTCACTCTCACAACAGCCTGCTTCTATCGACGACGAGGAATCTGCTCCCCTCGCCCCTTTTAGGGGAGAGGGGCTGGGGGGGAGGGGTAGAAGTGCTAGTAACAAAAACCTCGTTGGAAACCGTGTACTTCACGCTCCCCTCCCCGATCCTGTTGAGCATCTCCTGCCCCGCCGGGCAGGAGATGCTCAACAGGATCGCCCCTCCCCGGAGGGGAGGGTTTCCATAGGGAGGGGGACCTCCCTATGGTGGATCCTTGCCGGCTTGTTCAGCGGTGCTTGTTGCCTAGCCCGTCCAAGCTGGAGCCTTTGGATGGCAATGCTAGCACTCTACGCATGCGGGTTGCTCCTTTGGGTTGGAAAGACCTTGAAAGATGAGGATTCGCCATTGGGGCTTTCCCGTTGGGAAGCCTTCAAGCACCTCGCGATCCGGCTCGCATGTACCGCCTTGGGAATCGTCTTGGTCATGGCCCCCTGGTGGGTACGCAACTACGCGATCACCCAGAAATTCGTCCCGACCACGTTGCAGGTTGGTCCGAGTCTCTACGACGGTTTGCACCCCGGCGCCACCGGGAGCAGCGACGAGGGGATGGATTTTGTCTTTCGATTTTGGGAGGAGCAGACCGAAGAGGATGAGAAGCGGGTTGCGAGTGGCCTCCCCCTCGAATCGACCTACGAGTGGCGACTCAACCGTCGAATGCAGAATGCTGCTATTGCATGGGTCCTTGAAAACCCAGGAGAAGCTTTCCGTTTGGGCTGGGTGAAATTGGGAAAGACACTCCGTCCGTTCCCGGTCGCGAGCGAGATCGGCCCGGGGCTGGTTCGGATCGGGGAGGGGGTGGCCTATTTGGTGATCGTCTCTCTCGCCATCCTGGGGCTTTGGGGGAGTCGCCGGAAGGTGGGAGGATGGCTTTTTTTCCTCCCGTTCCTCTATTTTCCCCTACTTCACATGGTCTTCATCGGCTCGGTTCGCTATCGTCAACCAGCGGTCCTCGTACTCTGCATCCTCGCCGGAGTAGGAGTCTGCTGGCTAGGACGTAAACGAGGGACAGCGTCGCAAGTGCCGTAGCCCTCGCCGGGAATGTTTCAAGGCGTCGGGTGGCACGTCCCTGTGGCACGAAGGGCGTGATGTGAGACCTGGGATGGATGTCTGGTTGCCAGCGCTGTCCCTCGCTTACGCCACG
>CAYMXM010000785.1:0-2098 GCA_964394065.1 uncultured Pirellula sp.
TAAAAGCGCGGCGCGTTTTAGGGCGCCAAAGCGGCGTCCGACGGGGGCGAGCCCCGGTCGAACGAAAGAACCTACTGCGGAATAAAAGCGATCGTCCGAGAACCCGTGTCAACTCCATCTTTTTGACAGCCCAGGCTTACGCCCTTGTCTAAGGACGAAGCCTTCTTCTTCCTCAAGTCTCATTCCTTAAACCTGATTCGTAAGATTCGTTCGATTCGTTGGTTCCTTCACTAAAGCTTTTTACGACTATCTCCCTTTCTTCTTGGGTGCGTGCATTTGATTTTGCTGCTGCTCTTCGTCTTGAATTCGGCTCATTTCTTCTTTCAAGGCCGCTTCATCGCCTGCGGCATCAGCGCCGCTGGGGATGACAACTTCGGAGGATCCGCAACCGAAGATTAGGCCGAGAAGCAGGGAGATGCCGAACATATTGAGCGAGCTGGGTGAAACAAAAGTAGGTTGAAACTTCATTGAATCTGTTGAGGATAAGTGAATAACTATTCCGGGCGAGACGCCCGGGTGTCACGTAACGGAAACGAACTATTCTGCGGCAAACGATTCACCGTCATTGATCACGACGGAGTACATCCAAACGTAGGGATCGACGTTGAAGGACGTAAACCGAACAGACCCATCTCCGTAGACCGCGTTTAATCCGCCGGTGTGGCTGGAGCCAAAGTAGCGGCGCCAGAGATTGGCGCCATTGGAACGGAGCACTTTGAGTTTCTTGTCACTGTCAGACATCGGAGGGAAGTGGAAACGAACTGTGTCTTCGTCCCAACCTGCGTTGTTCCATCGTTCGTTGTCCCCACCATCAGTCCCTTGTCGATCGACGGGAAGAGACTTTTCTGCCGCAAGAATGCTGTTGGACGTGCCATCGGTCGCATCGCCGAGTCGACGTTTGTTCCCACTCCACCCACCCATGATGAACCCTTTTCGTTTTCCATCGTTCCCCATATTCGCGGTAGATAGGATGGCAGCGGCAGGGCTGATCCCGAGTGGTGCAGCAGGTATATCTCCTTCCCCACCATGCGGTTCTCCTTGGAAGAACCCTGCAGACCCTGCGTAGTCGCTTCGCCCAAACTTGTTGTCACCATAGGTTGTTGGAGCGCGTCGGGATGGGCAGTAGTAGGTTGGAATCTTCACTTGAGCCACTTGATTCTCCCCGTTGTAGTCAAACGATCGGGAGCCTCGTGGAGCGGTGTCGAACTTGGCCAGACCGTATACCGCGTTCTGTTCCATGAAGGGGAGGATCTGAAACCATTGGTTCCAGCCATTGGGGTGCGCGGCGTCACAGCATTTCCCAAAGTTCTTTTGATCGTTATTGTAGTTTTCGGTGACAATCAATGCGGGATCACCATCGTATCCACCGTGTGGGATCGACTGTCGAGCGGACTCGTGATTGAGCATCGAAAGCCCAATCTGCTTGAGGTTGTTGGAACACTGCATGCGTCGTGCAGCCTCTCTTGCTGCTTGAACAGCTGGGAGAAGCAACCCGACCAAGATGCCGATGATTGCAATCACAACCAATAACTCTACGAGAGTAAAACCACGCGTACGAACCCATTTCCTAGCAAACAAAGTAACTTTCATTCCTGATTCTCCAACGAGACATGAAAACAAAAAGGCCTGACCCTTTGCTTCAATCAACAACTTCGAATGCCGTTGGTTGAAGTCGCGGGCATTTAAGCTTCATCTCGATGATCACTCAACGGCTAGAAACGTCTTTACGGGCATCTTCATCGACTCTTCACATCGACGACACGAAGGCCTTGCACTAGAGTTTGTTAAAGATCTGAGAAGAAAAGATGAAGAGTGATTCGCACGGGTATTTTGAGAGCCACAAGAGATTGGTGAATGGAGTGAACTGCGCAGCGCATAACAAACGAATGCACCACACCTGCATCCTTACGATAGGCTCCCCAATACACCCCCTCTTCGCACTCAGCGCAGCGGTACTCGTACTCGAATCTCGAATCTCGAATCTCGAGTACGAAAAAAGCGGGGGTTCGCAAAGCCCTTCGACAGGATGTCGGATGCTTCGCATCCCCTTAGCCCGGAGCGACGGTCTTATTTTGGGTCAATAACCGAATCGCAAAAT
>CAYMXM010000786.1:0-2089 GCA_964394065.1 uncultured Pirellula sp.
TAAAAGAGGACGCGCCTCAGAAAAGTTTTCGCGTCTACACATGCACCTTCTCCTTTGCGGATCCTTGCAATGCAACTCCTTCGTCTCCGAGGTCGCCGATGCTGAGGGCCGATAGGGGGCGGATGGTTTCGCCGATTTCTTTTCGGAGGGCTACGGCGTTGAAGAGGCCACGTCGTTCGGTTAGTTCCATCAAGATCCGTCCGTCAGGACGTGCATCTCCCGGTGAACGGATCGCGGCGTGAGCCGCTTGTGCGAGACCGCTGTGATTGATGTAAGTGCCATCCCGCTCGGCAAACGAACCCGAGGGCAAAACGATATCAGCTCGTTCGGTCAACGGTGAGGGGAAGAGGTCTTGCACGATCAACAAGGTTGGCTTTCCAATCCCGCGATCGATCGTCTCGTTGACCCAACCTTCGGGATAACCACCGACACAGTACCAAGCGGTTGCATCAGCTTTTGCGGCAGCGCTCTCTGCAGAGACAACGCTTCCCTCAAAGTGCTTCAAAACGGCTTCGACGCCGAGTCGGTTGGGGCACTTTTCCGCACGGATCGTAAACTTCACTTTCTCAGGTGCTGGAGCTTCTCCGTATCGTCCCTTCGGGTAGGTGTCATCTTCACCGACGACGGGAACGGGTCCGAGAGTGAGTCGGACTCGCGAGTCGAGTTGCTTTAAGTAGCTCGCCAGCAGATAAGCTTCCTCCACTGTCATGAAGGGAGAAAGGATCGCGACGAAACCTCGCGCGTCGGTTTTAATCGCTTCTTGGATTCGTTCACGCGTGGTCTTGAGGACATTGGTCCAAGGGTCCGCAAAGTTCACGTTGGTAATCCCCTTGGAAGCGTCTTCAGGGAGATCGCTCTTGATCGTGGCTCCGCCGACGCGTGGGGTTTTCAAGCGACGTTCATCATGGATGTACTTGAATCCAAAACGTCCTTCATCACACATGAAGTGACCTTGAGCGGCTGGGTTGGGGCGAGGGCGAAGTCGATAAACTTTGTCCTCGTTCTGATCGATGTGGATGCTGCATCCGGTGGAACAACCGGTGCAAACCCCTTCTCCATGCTTGAGCCACCAAACTCGTTTCTTGTAGAGGAAGTCCTTGCTGCAAAGGGCGCCGACCGGGCAAAGATCGACAACGTTTCCTGCGAGTTTGTTATTGCAAGGCTCACCAGGGAAAACATCGATCTCTTCGTGGCTACCCCGCGCGACGACTTGAAGCTCGGCGGTCCCAGCGACTTCGCGGGTGAAACGGACGCAGCGCGTGCACATCACGCAACGGTCGGTGAAGAGAGCAATCTGCTCACCGATATGGTACTTGTCCAAGCGATGGATCTTCGGCTCATCCAAACGGGAGTGAGCTTTCCCGTACTTGTAGGTGTAGTCCTGCAAGTAGCACTCTCCTGCTTGGTCGCAGATGGAGCAGTCGAGTGGGTGGTTTAGGAGGAGTAGTTCGAGGGTCAGGGCTTGCGAGGTTTTGACCTTGGGGGTGTCGGTTTTGATGACCGTCCCCTCTTTGATGGGCGTTTGGCAACCGGGGACGAGCTTCGGCCCCATCACCACCGATCCATCCTCTTTGCGTTCCCCCACCTCGACTAGGCACATGCGACACGATGCAACGACCGATAGGGCCTCGTGCCAACAATAGTGGGGGATCTCTACCCCCGCTTTGCGCGCTGCGAGGATGCAATTGTCCTTGGGATCTGCGTCGACTTCGATATCGTTAACGATGACCTTTGGCACAGGGTTGCTTTCGTGGTTAAGTGGTTTTGGGAATTGGTGGAACTTCGATTGGTTAGGATCGAGGTTTTAAGGTTAGCGGCAACGCTGTGAAGTATTTTACCGTGGGGGATTGAGCGTTACTTGTCCGATCGGGGCTTGTCCCCGTCGGACACCGCTTTGGCGTCCTAGCTTGTACCCTCACAACATCCCTCCGTCCGGATGGGGCTTGCCCCCACCGGACGCCGCTTTGGTGTCCTACCCGAGGCAATGCCCCAGGCGATCTTTTTACTTCAAAGGTGAGAGCGAACTTGGCCATGATTTCTAGCACTTCTACCCCTCACCCCCGGCCCCTCTCCCCGAAGCGGGGCGAGG
>CAYMXM010000787.1:0-2088 GCA_964394065.1 uncultured Pirellula sp.
TCAATGAAACTTCGATTTGAGTTTCAAGAAATGCTTCTCGATCAAGTGATAGGAGCACCATGCGATGAGAGAGGTCATTCCGAACATGGCGGCTACGTATCCTAGATAGACTATCTCAGGAACGCCGGACGATAACCAAGCACTCGGAAAGAGGACAGCAATGGGAAAGAGTGTCACCAACGGCAGCTGAACGACATACATCCCGTAGCTGTATTTCCCGAGCCAGAGAAGCCATTTCTGACGAAGCAACTTCAACATCCAGTTCGCTTGAGGAAGCGACATCATCAAGTAGATAGCGATCGCAAAGAAGAGTGGTACCAACGTATTTGGAATCGCATAGTACCGTTTACCGGTCAAGGCGACGACGAGGACGGCGGCAAACAAACCGAACGCGAGAATCCAAGCTCCCTGTTGTAATCGCTTCGACGTATATCCCAGCGTGACTCCCATAGCAACCAAGCAACCTAAACAGAGGGCGTCGGATCGGAGCAACGTATGAACGTCCACAGCGACGTCGTAGGAAGGGTTCAATGCGAGATAGGTTCGTAACCCCAAGACCAACACGACCCATGCGGCGCCAAACATCATCAATCGCTTGGTCCCCAATGCGAAAACGATCGCCGGCCATAGCAGATAGAAGTGTTCTTCGACTGCCAACGACCAGAAGTGATCGAAGGGACCGAAACACCATTCGTTGAGCCATGACATGCGCAGGTTGGACGTATAGGTCCAAAGGTAAACCTGTTCGCTCGGAGGGATCTCAAACGCAGGTGCCTTCGTCCCGTGAGGGAGAAGGTATAGAAGCGTTATCAATGCAATGAAATAAAGAGGGAAGATTCGAAGGGCACGGCGAACGATGAAGTTCTTGAAGTAGTTCGGTCTCCCCTTGGAGCGGAGGAGAATTCCGGTGATCAGGAACCCAGAGAGGACAAAAAAGAGATCGACGCCTCGTTCCCCCATGGGAGCGAGTTTGCGCAGGATCCCGAGGAACGGGCTCGCTGCGGGATCGATTTCTTTGCAGAATCGGTAGAGGGTTACCGCAAGGATAGCGATCCCGCGGACCCCATCCAGTTCTGCGACATATTTCCCTGCACTCCAAACTTTCGCGATCGCCGTTTCGCTTGTAGTTTCGATTTCTTCAGGGGAGTTCGGGCTCACGCTTGCTTCACCTATGTACTGAGCAATTCTGGATGGAGATGGACCATCGGGAATCTCAACATAGGACTGGAAAAAGAGGGATTCCAGGCAAAGTTCGCTAGGGAATTGGCATTCTCGTCGCGAAAGCCGGTTTGTAGCGATTGTAGGGTTCAACCACGGAAGACTCGGAAGACTCGGAAAAAAAGAAAAAGTGGCATGACTTATACCTCACACCTGGCCCCTTACACCTTAGGTCTTCTCCTTCTCTTCCTCGAGCCAATCCCAGGATTCGGCCATTCTTTGTTTCGTTCGTTTGCGGGTGGTTTTTACTTGCACTAGGTTTTTCAGGAGGAGTGAGCAGAGGAGGAGACCGACTAGGATTGCGAAGAGGGTTTCGTTGGAGACGAAGCGGGTGGACATGGGAGGGGGAGGTTTCTGAACCGAGGCTAGCTGTGCCTTTCCGATGTAAAGAGGAGAGATCATCGGGCGATCGGACGATTTCCCACTCGCCGGGTAGTAGCCTTGGAGCTTATAGAAATACCCTACCATATCGATCGACTTCTCTTGGAGCGATTCGGGGGTCTGCTCGGGAGGAAGGGAATCGGTGACGAGGATCTGTAGCCAGAGAGGTGCATTCTGGGTGCTTCCCCAGATCTCGTAGATGAGTTTCGTGGGATCGGCTTCCCCCTCGGTCTCTGGATAAGCTCGGACCGATCGGACTACGATTTGTTGTTGGAACAGCCCCGCTCGGTAGTCCCCTGGATGGAGCATGATCTTGTTCAAGTCGGGGGCAGGAGTCGCGTCGGCCAAATAGGATTCGATCGTCGACTTCTCCGCCTCGCGCAGCATGCGCCAATAGACGGGCATCTCCCGTGGCTTGAGCTCAAGGGACTTGTCGACGATGACGCTGAGCATGTCCTGGAACTCGGGGGATGCATCGAGAACCTTGAA
>CAYMXM010000788.1:0-2086 GCA_964394065.1 uncultured Pirellula sp.
TCGCGACGCTGTCCCTCGCTTACGCCACGGGTTGTGATGGGGGACGCTTCGCGTCGCTCCTTACCAGCTGTCTTCCCCCCAACCGCGGGTTGGGGGGAAGACAGCTGAAGACCCCTCGTAAGAATCCTCGCAATCGCCATAATTCCCTTTCAGGATTTACTTCCTCTCGATCGTGCCTAATGAAAGAACTTGACCGTGACTGTCCAGCCAACCAACGAACCGAATAAAAATTTCATCGAGCTTGAAATCGAGAAGGATTTTGCCACCAAAAGCGTGCTGGCTGGAAAGCAGGTTGCGACCCGTTTTCCACCTGAACCCAACGGATACTTGCACATTGGGCACGCGAAGAGCATCTGCCTCAATTTCGGTTTAGCCGAGACCTATGGTGGCACCTGCAATCTTCGTTTCGACGACACCAACCCTTCCAAAGAAAACGACGAGTACGTTCAGTCGATCATGAACGACGTCCGGTGGCTGGGATTCGAATGGAGCGGCCTTTACTACGCATCGGATTACTTCGAGCAACTTTATGCTTGGGCTCTCCAATTGATTCGGGACGGGAAAGCGTTCGTCTGCGATTTGAATGCAGAACAAATGCGGGAGTATCGGGGCACGTTGACCGAACCGGGGAAGAACAGCCCCTATCGGGACCGATCGATCGAGGAGAACCTCGATCTCTTCGAACGGATGAAGCAGGGAGAGTTCCCCGATGGCTCGCGTACCCTTCGCGCGAAGATCGATATGGCCTCTCCGAATTTCAATCTTCGCGATCCTGTGATGTATCGGATCATGCGAGCCCATCACCATCGAACGGGTGACAAGTGGTGTATCTACCCGATGTACGATTGGGCACATGGACAAAGTGATTCGATCGAAGGGATAACTCATTCGATCTGCACCCTTGAGTTCGAGAACCATCGCCCACTCTACGATTGGTTCTGCGAAAACCTCAAGATCTACCATCCGCGCCAGATGGAATTCGCTCGAATGAACCTTTCCTACACCGTCATGAGCAAACGGAAGCTATTGCAACTCGTCAATGAAAAGCATGTCGAGGGATGGGATGACCCGCGGATGCCGACGATCAGTGGTTTGCGTCGTCGAGGGTATACACCCGAGAGCCTTCATCTTTTTTGCGAACGGATCGGGGTCGCCCGATTCAACAGTACGATCGATGTCGTGGTTCTTGAGAACAGCATTCGGGATCATCTCAACGCGGTCGCCTCCCGCTACATGGCAGTTCTCGATCCGATTAAGGTCGTGATCACTAACTATCCGGAGTCGAGCGAGACTTTAGAAGCGGTGAACAATCCCGAAGATGAATCCGCCGGAAATCGTCAGATTCCTTTCTCGCGCGAACTCTACATCGAACGAGACGATTTCATGGAAAACCCACCTTCGAAGTTCTTTCGGCTCAAACCGGGTGGCGAAGTTCGTTTGCGTTACGCGTATATCATTCGATGCGACGAAGTCGTTAAGGACTCCGAAGGGAACATCGTGCAACTCAATTGCTCGTATGACCCGGCGACCAAAAGTGGCACCCCGACTGCGAACGATCGCAAAGTCAAGGGGACGATCCATTGGGTTTCTGCGCCTCATGCTGCCGAAGCGACCGTTCGCCTGTACGATCGCCTCTTTCTGAATGAGTCCCCCGAAGATGCACCGGAAGGGAAGACCTTTCTCGACAATATCAATCCCGACAGCATCCGAATCGTGAAGGCGTTTGTGGAGCCCGATCTCGCGCAGCAATCACCAGGAACGCGCGTTCAATTCGAACGAAACGGCTATTACTGCGTCGACACAAAAGACTCAGCACCTGGCAAACCTGTTTTCAATCGCATTGTGACCTTGAAAGATACCTGGGCAAAAATCGCGAAGCGATAAAACGTGGCCCGGGCGAGACGCTCGGGCCACGATGAAGCTGTTCGCTGCGAAGCTCTGGATTTCGCTCCCTTCGCCCCCTTTGGGGGAGAAGGGCTGGGGATGAGGGGGAAGCGGCCTAGTCAACAATGGCTTAGTTAGATCTCACTCCTACCCCTCACCCCCGGCCTGGGCTGGTATAAATCCCTAAGCTGCTGCTGGTACT
>CAYMXM010000789.1:0-2082 GCA_964394065.1 uncultured Pirellula sp.
ACCGGCTAATGGCTGTAATCCCTTCGGGATATCAGAGGATGCAAAACTTATCCTCGAATTCTCCTCTGCGAACCTCCGCGTCCCCTGCGGTTAAAATGGAATAAATCCAGACACTCAAAATTCCGTGTCAACACCAACTTTTAGACAGCCCAGTGCTATCCCTCGCTTACGCCACGGGTTGTGATATTCAGGCCTCGCTTACGTGTCGGCCCAACATCCCCAGACAAACTAAGTTCGCGCCGACGCATCAGCCCAGCAAGAGACCATCTTGTCAAAAGCGTTATGGCAACGCGATAATGCTCCCTCACTACGTTGCAAATATCTTGCTTGGTTCAACACCAAGCTCTTCGGATTTCGAAAAGGACATCATGGCATGGCGAAGCTAACAGTGGAAAACCTCGGTACTTTTGAAGTTGCAGATGTTAAGCGACTTGTAAGTGCGCTTCGAGAAATCGGCACCGACCAGCTTCATGCCTGCGGGGGCAAGGGACGATGCACGACCTGTCGCGTCGAGTTCCTCGATGGCGAGCCTTCCAAAATGACCGAGGTCGAAAAGAATCTTTTACGCGATCGCGAACTTGAAGGGGTTCGGTTGAGCTGTCAGATCTTGTGCGATCAAGACATGAGTGTCCGATTGATCAGCCGGTTCGAAGGGAGCGGAAGAAAAGATTCCGGCTCCCCGGTAGCGGATGAGTTGGAGCCGCAACCCGTTGTCTGGGTGGAAAAATAGCCCGGTTTAAGATATCCCGTGGGGTCTACAGCCATTAGCCGGCGGTAAGCAAAACCCGAAAATCACAACCCGTGGCGTAAGCGAGGGACAGCGCTGGCAACCAGGCATCTCATCCGAGGTCTCACAGCACGCCCTTCGTGCCTCAGGGACGGTGCCACCCGACGCATGACTTCCCGACAAGGGCTACGTGCACTCTCGACGCTGTCCCTCGCTTACGCCACGGGTTGTGATTGGGGGGACGCTTCGCATCCCCCCTTAACACCGTTTCCGTATAAGTCAAATCTATGCAAGCACTGATCACAGGAATCACTGGGCAAGACGGCTCCTATCTGACCGAGCTATTGCTCGACAAGGGGTATACGGTGCATGGAATTGTTCGGCGCACCAGCTCCTTGGAGCGTCCTCGACTCACCCGCCATTACAACGATTCCTCGATCTATGGGAAGCGACTCTTCCTCCATTACGCGGATCTAACCGACATTACTTCGATCCGGAGGATTGTCACGAAAGTGCAACCGACTGAGTTCTATCACTTGGCGGGACAGTCTCACGTCGGGCTCAGTTTCGAAATCCCCGAAAGTACTTGCGAGCTAACCGCGATAGGGACGCTTCGGATCATGGAGGTGCTGCGAGACCAAGCAGTCCCTCCTAAATTTCTCCATGCGAGCAGTCGCGAAATCTTCGGCAGCCCCACCGAAGTGCCACAAAACGAGGATACGCCTCACAATCCGAATTCCCCTTACGGGTGCGCGAAGGCATTCGCAACTCAGATGGTGAAGGTTTATCGGCAAGCCCACGGTTTGTTCTTTTGCAACGCGATTTGCTACAACCACGAGAGCCCTCGACGGTCCGAGAACTTTGTAACGAAGAAAATCTCTCTCGCCGCGGCTAGGATCCGACGAGGCCTCCAGAGCGAATTGACCATGGGGGATATCACCGCCGAACGAGACTGGGGGTATGCGAAGGAATTCGTCGAAGCGATGTGGCTCATGCTGCAACATCCCACTCCCGAGGACTTCGTGCTCGCGACAGGAAAGACGCACAGCGTTCAGGAGTTCCTTGAGCTCGCCTTCGAGCACGTAGGGCTCGATTGGCGCAACTATTATCGATTGGATCCCCGCTTCAATCGCCCGGCCGAGCCGTTGCGGTTGCTCGGAGACGCAAGCAAAGCGCGCCGACTCCTCAGTTGGGAACCGAAAACCACCCTCGAAGAGCTTGCTAAAATCATGGTCGACTACGATTTAGGAACGGTCCCGAGTTAGGCTTGAGGGATGAGGCTTGAGACTTGAGGAAGAAGAGGGGGGACGCGAAGCGTCCCCCCATCACAACCCGTGGCGTAAGCGAGGGACAGC
>CAYMXM010000790.1:0-2082 GCA_964394065.1 uncultured Pirellula sp.
GCCAGCGCTATCCCTCGCTTACGCCACGGGTTGTGATTTTCGGGCCTCGCTAACGACAAAAGGCTCGGGTCGCGAGGGGCAACCCGAACCTTTTGAACTCAGATGATTCCAACATGCTGGTTGGCCAGCACTACCACATGTATTCGGCACCAATTGAGAAGCCTTGGTAGACGACTTCCGCATCGTTGTTGACCCCTACGGTGCGATTCGTCGATCCTGGGATCAGGAGGGCTGGTGGGGTGCTATTGAAGTTCTCCGTGGCGAGGGAGACCCCGTCGATGTGCATCACTTGGTATCCACCTTTGATTGCCCATGAGTAGTTGAGACGGTACCAAAGCTCCAGCGACAATTGATTGATGAAAGCGACATCGTCCGCTTCCGCCCTCTCAAATATCTCCGGATATGCCGGTCCTGGGACCGAATTTGCAAAGATTCTTGTGTCTTGGCTCGTTCGATTGTTGTAGACACCGGACTTGAATTCCCCACCCACTTTGACCCCGGGAATCAAGTTGTACCAAAGGTCGCCACCGAGCTGGACACCAACCAACGCATTGCTGGTACTCGTACTGTATTCGAAGTAAGCATTGGGGGTGGTGAATGGGTTATTCGCGGTAAAGACCGCACCCTCTTGCAAATCGAGATAGCGGATCCCACCCAAGAAGCTTCCTTGCCAGAAGCCTTGGGGTTCAGCCCATCGACGTCGGAAGTTGACCTCTCCATTGTGGAGCTCGCTGGTGTAGTCGAGTCGGTGGGTAAAGGACCGATCCGGGTCATCGAAGCCGCCGAATGGCAGGAGCCCGAAGTCGCTCATAAAGGAGTAGAGGTTCCCCGCAGGGACACTGCTGACCATCGCGGATTCGTCCCACTTGTTCAGCCCGAAGTAGGCAACTTCGAGATTCGAACCGGGGCCGACCTGAATGTTGACTTGCGCGTTTAAGCCGGCTCGGAGCTTGTCCATATCGACCATATCCGCGGTGAGAACGCGAGGACCGTTGATCCCATCGCTGCTAAATGCGTAGTCCGATCCACCCTTCGTTCGGGAGAGAACCATGGTTCCGACCGAAAGGTCATACCATCGTTGCGTTGCGACCCCACCTTCTCCGTAGGGGAGCAGGAAGCCCCGTTTCGAGCCTAGCCAGCTGCGAATGTTGTGTCGGAATCCAGTGAAGGAGCGACCGAAACGATCCTGGCGTTCGTGACCGAGACCGCGACCACCGAGGAACCCATGCCCGCAGCCTGGGCCGCAGTCTGGACCACATTCCCCACCCGCCCCAAAGGGCCCAGGACCATATCCACCAGGGCCATATGCACCAGGGCCGTATGCACCGGGGCCGTATGCACCGGGGCCGTATGCACCGGGACCATAAGGACCAGGACCGAAGCCACCTGCTCCCAGTCCCATTCCTCCAGCGCCCGGGCCGTCCCCCCCCATCCCAGCTCCATAGGGGCTGCCGTAGCGACCGCCGAGCATCCCGCCGAAGGGGCCGTTACCAATGCCACCACCAAATGGACCGCAGGATGGGTCGCCACAGGCGCCATCGTCGCAACCCAGCGCATCGCAACTAGCATCGAGAGCCGGAGTTCCAGCCGAGACGGCTGCTGCGTCGCAGCTGTCGTCGAGGATGTAAGTAGTTGAACCCGACTGCGGGACACTTGCAGCGTTGAAAGACGGGCTGCTCGCCGGTGTCTGAGCCCCAAGTTGCCCACTTGCGGTGGCGATCGCCAAACTCGCGAGCAAACGTATTTTCCAGCCTTTAAGCAACTTCATCGAATATTCTCCAACGCATAATTGCGATTGCTTCATGAACTCATCTGTTCGGAAGCAACTTCCCCCGAATGGAATAATCGGCTTGACACGATCGCTTTCCACAGGAAGAACGACCGGAATACCCGACACCACCGGCTTTATCGGCAAACTCACGTCGGAAAATTCGGACAAAGGGACATTTTCTCGATACAGTCCGCAAATTTTACCGCGAAGCAGATCAGCACCTGGCCTGGCGCATCGGCGCGTATATAAGGTGCTTGGTGTTTGGCCGACGCGTAAGCGAGGCCCGAAAATCACAACCCGTGGCGTAAGCG
>CAYMXM010000791.1:0-2079 GCA_964394065.1 uncultured Pirellula sp.
CAAACTTGCTCAATGTCAATTCGCTCAGCACAGTTTTTTCTCTGCGCCCCTGCGAAGCCCGCAACTGTGTGTTCATTGGAATGTGGAGGAACTCGGCCATTGCTTCTCGCACTTCTACCCCTCACCCCCAGCCCCTCTCCCCGAAGCGGGGCGAGGGGAGCAGTGTTCTAAAGCGCTACGCGTTCTAGGGTGCCAAAGCGGCGTCCGACGGGGGCGAGCCCCGATCGGACGAAAGAGCATCCAGAGGAATAAATCCGGGCACTCAAAATTCCGTGTCTATACCAACGTTCTCTCGCAGCGCTATCCCTCGCTTACGCGTCGGGTTGTGATTTTCGGGCCTCGCTTACGCGTCGGGTTGTGATTTTCCGGCCTCGCTTACGCCACGGGTTGTGATTTTCGGGCCTCGCTTACGCGTCGACCAATTGTGTTTACAGCGTTGCCTGTTGAGGAGGAGCTTCGGTTCCTTTGATGCTGAGGATGAAGTTGACGAGGTGCCAGAGTTCGTCGTTGGTGAGGCCGGTGGCGTTGGCGCCGCGGGCCATGGTGATGGCGGGCATGGTGGAACCGGGGATTCCGTAGCGGATCCGTCGATAGACATCGATGGGTTCGCTCCCTCCTCGGAAATGGCCAGCGACGATATCGCGAGGTTTCATGGGTTGTGGTTTAAGCCCTCCCAAGGCCATCAACGGGATCAAGGAGTCGGTATCGTCGAACTTCAACCCTGCCCTCGCGGTCCAATCTCGGGTCCAATCGTCGTAGTCGGGGGCTTGGGCGCCGTCCCCACGAGCCGATTCTCCGTGGCATTTGGCACAGCCGGCCTTTCCAATAAATAGTTCCTTCCCTGCGGCGATCGAGGCAACGAGTTCCTCTTTGGTCTCCTCGGTCTCCGAGCCGAAAATGGGGAACTCGGGTTCGTCGAACTCCTCGACATTCTCCTCGGCGTCGTTCCAGCTGTCGGCGATGTCGGTGAGGATCGCTTCGGCCTCTTCGACTTGGGCCTCGTACTTCGTTTTCGCATCCTCGGCCGTCCCATTTTTCAACGAAACGTCGTAGATCCGATCCTCTTCCAGGTCCAGGTCGAAGGTAGCGGTGTAGTAGAGCTTTCGCTCCATCTCCCCACGAATCGACAGGAAAATGACGTAATCGACCAGTGCGTCGAGTTGTTGCTCGGAGAGGGCTGCAAATTTAGGCATCTGCGAGTCTCCGAGTCCTTCCTTGAGAATCCGTTTGAAGTCGGCTTTCAAAGGTTTGCTGTTGCGCGACGTACTCTTGAATTTGTAAAGCCCGTGTCGGAAGTCCCGTGGGTAGGGGTTCTGCGACGCAGCGACTGGCCCGCGACCTTGGCCACTCTCCCCGTGGCAGGAGGCGCACTGTTGGCGGTAGAGGCCGGTCATGCCTGGTTCCGCCCCTTCGGGGGGAGGGCCGGCGGCAATTTTGAGGTTTTCCAGGGAGATAAGGTCGGCGTAGTCCTTTTCTAGCAAGGGTGGGATCTTTGGATCGTTGAGTGTCCCGAACCACTCGGTTAAGAGGACTTGGCTGTCTTGGACCGGCTGCTCCAAGCCGACGCTCCCGTCCTCCCCGAGCCCTTCGGCGATCTCTAGGGAGCGGGCGTAGAGGAGATTGGGTTCGAAGAGGGGGACCCGGTTGTGGCTTTGGTCGCATCCTAGCTGGAGTGCGAGTCCGAGGATGGGGAGGGAGACGGCGGCGGCTCGCCAGGTGGGGCGGATGGAAGAATTTGAGTGATTCATTTTGGCACTTTGGGGGTGTTCGAAGTTTGAAGGGTGAAGTTCGAAGTTCGAAAAGGGGGGACGCTTCGCGTCTGAAGTATCATCGCATATTCAGCGGGAGGAACAATCCGGATGGATGGGGCATAAAGCCGCGTTTGAGGGGGACGCGAAGCGTCTCCCCCATCACAACCCGTGGCGTAAGCGAGGGACAGCGTCGCGAGTGCACGTAGCCCTTGTCCGGAATATTTCAGGCGTCGAGTGGCACGTCCCTGAGGCACGAAGGGCGTGCTGTGAGATCTCGGATGGATGCCTGGTTGCCAGCGCTGTCCCTCGCTTACGCCACGGGTTGTGA
>CAYMXM010000792.1:0-2076 GCA_964394065.1 uncultured Pirellula sp.
TCCCGAAACCGGACGCTGGCTCAGCATGGACCCCATCGGCTTCGCCGCTGGGGATGCGAATCTGTATCGGTATGTAGGCAACAAAGTCACGACTTATATCGATCCAAGCGGTTTATTTGATTGGTGGCCTTGGTGGGGAGGAGATCCCAATAAACAAAAAATCGTCGACGAAGAGGTGCAGAACATTCTTGATGATGCTGGAAGTGATCCGATCTCCATAGCGAATGAGGCAGCTCGAGTAGCGCATGAAAAAGGTAAGTACTCGCGAGATATCGTATTTAAACTTATGGCGGAGGCGCAAAGACAGCGGGAACTGGCGGGAGATTGTGGATTAGCAGCTAACTATTGGGTTTGGGAAAGATTCAAGGAGGAAGGACAGCGCCTGTCGGGAGCGGGACTCAATATCGGTTCCGAAGCTAGAACCGCATTAGGAGCTGGCTCGCAAAATGGTCCAGCTATGGCTGGAGTGATTATTACTTGGCCTTTCAAAGGCGGGATACTTGGAAAGACACCTTCGAATGTCAAGGCTCCTTGGCCAAAAGCCTGGAAGCAAGAGAAAGTAGACAGCGGCTCTGGGTGGAAGTTAATTGACGAAAACGGAATTGAGCGAGTTCGCTATATGCGCCCCAACAAGGCAGGCGGTTTCCAGCATGAAAAATGCGGTTACTACCGATTCAAGAATGAAAAGGATGCTTATCTCGATGAATTCGGTAACGTAGTACCCTTAAATGACCCAAACTTCCACATTAAGACTCATATTCCGAGTTCACAGCCGAGAGGAAACCGATGAGTTTAATCACTGATCATCTTTCTTCGTTTCCTCTAATGGAAAGCCTCGTGATATCTATCGAGTGGAAAGCTAAAGTACTTGAAATCGTACTAGATAACCCGACGAGGGTTTGGCAGGCTTATTACAAGAGAGATGTACTTCCCGATGAAATGAGATTTCGTTGGTTCCGCAGATTTCGTTTCTACGATGTGGTTGAGATCGAGGCTTGGGATCGCGACCATCCAATCAGTTTAGATTTACTTTCCAGCACAATTCATTCCGGTAGTAATTGCGTTACGGCAGCAACACTCACTAATGAGAAGGGCGTTTTGCAGCTGGGCAAGTATGTGGTGCGTTGGTTTGGTGCGAAAGGTGCGACAGTTGATGAACGAAAACTTAGAGTCGAGTTTTTGGATGAAGAATGGCATTACTTTGACGTTGATTCCAATGAATTGATCAATTTTGAAAGGCCGTTTGAGATCAAAGAGGTCAGGCCTCTTTGAATTGACAGCTGAATTGTTTTAGGATAGTTGTTCCCGCTTAAATTCTGATCACACTTTTTTCCGAGCTACCACTCTACAAGGAGAATGAAACTACGACCAAAATTCGGCTCGAAACAAACCAAAAATGCGATCAGAGCAGGGGCGGGAACATCTACGATTCCGCAGACCGATTGACCGAAGTCAACGATTCCGATCCACTGGCGCTCGACTTCGTATTCGCGTATGACAAGCGAAGCCAATTGCAAGGAGAGATTCAGTCGGGAAGCAGTTACCTCCTCGGGAAGAACTTCGCCTTCGATCGTGATTTCGATCTCTTGGGGAACCAAACGAGGCTCGCTTCGTTCATCGGAGGCACACTCTCGGGTACCGAGATTACGGGGGGCATCGCCGATTTCGTCAACACGTATACGTTTGACAACCTAGGTCGCCAAACAGTGGTTTCGCAAGCCAAAGCCTTTACGGGGAATGAAGTGGCCCCCAAACGGGTCACCACCGAGTACAACCTCGCTTCCCAGGTAACCGATGTGCATCGTTACTCCGCGTTGTCGACCAATCCCGTCGATTTGGAACTCCATACCAGGAACTCGTTCGATTCGGCAGGACGTCTTAAGAGCATCACCCACTCGAAGACAGATCTCTCTTCTGGAGTCAACTGGGACGGAACCTCGAGCCTCCCCTCCGCAGGAACGGTGGCTGCTTATTTCTACAACTACGATTCCGATAATCGCATCACGAGCATGGCCTCGCGTAACGAAGGAAACGTTACACGGCGCACGAAGATCAGCGACAACACGGTTACCGATT
>CAYMXM010000793.1:0-2075 GCA_964394065.1 uncultured Pirellula sp.
ACCAGGTTGGAAGAGATTTTAGACTCTTCCACTTGACCTACTACTAGACGGTTGCTCCCCCCCATGCCACGGCTACGCAAAGAAGCTAAGGGGGCGAGAAGGATAAACAACCCATTTTGTTTCAATCTAGCGAGTGGTTTCAAAGAACACCTCACCAATACCCACCCCTGTGATACGCCGTATTCGTGGCTGGCTCAAAATAATAGCTAGCCCCAGCACCGTTTGCTGCTCTTGGAGTTTCAAACGGAATTGCGTTTTGCAAGGGAGGCCAGCCGAGGTCTTCGAAGTGGAGTACCGTCTCCGATGGGTCAACCGTCTTCGTACCCAGCGAATCGGTGTGTTCACTCTCAGACTTATCGCCATACTTGTCCCACTGTAAATCGATCCAATCTCTCAGTTCTTGTTCTGTGATCGTGTACTTGGCCCGATGCCCCATCGCGGTTTTATGAACGGTGATATCGCGTGCGGCAGTGGGGAGATAAAGTTCAACGCGGAAGTCTTGAACTTCGCTGTATTCCGCATAGTGAAAAAGGCCAAAGCGCCGTGCATCGAGTAGGCTCATGATCCCCGCGCAGGAGGGGATAAAGGCGAGAAATGCAAAAACCGAGGAAAGCAAAAAAACGGGTGCCGGTCTCCGTTTCATCCCCCTTGCAACCAACGTTGAAATCACGATCAATGAAAGCATGATCCAACAGGTGATTTTAAATGGAAGTACCAGCGGCCAGAGCATGATGATTCGCGAGGTTTTCGAAAGTGGGGAGCTTGGACAGAGAAGATTAGTTTAGGCCAACGGTAAGGACCGGGCTACTATTGAAGCTCTTTAGACTGGGTGAGCCCTTCTTGCAGAAGAATTTTTTACTGCATGAGATCGCCGCGGTTGAAATGACCGGTTAGAATTTCTGAGTCGTACTCCTAACGAAAATCCCTCCAAAGACCCCCACCATCATGACAATCACTCGATTTCTGAACCTCTCCTGGATGGTTCCCCCTTTAGCCTTGATTCTGACTGCTTCGATTGCATCGGCTCAGCCACCTGCACTGGCGACGGCCGATCCGGAGATGGCGGCTGCGAAGAAGGCTGCCGAGAAGCAAGTCGATTGGCACGACGTGACGACTTGGGGTGTCGAAGGAAGAATCTTGCCAGAGCAGGAGCGGAAGGTTTGGTTTGACCGCTTGCCCGCGTCAGCAGAAGGGAAGGTGACTCGCAACGTATGGGGATTGAGCCGAGACAGCGCCGGAATGATGGTACGGTTCAAGACCGATTCCGAAGCAATTCACGTCCGCTATAACCTTCGCAAAGCCAATCTCGCGATGCCTCACATGCCAGCAACCGGTGCGAGTGGCGTCGATCTGTATGCACGCGACGAGGATGGAAAATGGAAATGGGTTCAAGTCACCCGCCCCAACGCGCGCGAGATGTCGGTCGAGTTGATACAAGGACTCGCACCTGGATATCGAGAATATGCGGCTTATCTCCCTCTCTACAACGGTGTCGAGTCGTTGAGCATCGGGGTTAAGAATGGGAGTCGCTTCGAGGGGCTTGCGCCTCGGGAAAAGCCGATCGTCTTCTATGGGACGAGCATTACGCACGGGGCTTGTGCGAGCCGACCTGGAATGGTGCATACTGCGATCCTCGGCCGTCGGTTGGACATGCCGGTCGTGAATTTGGGTTTCTCCGGTAATGGCAAGATGGATCTTGAGGTCGGAGAGTATTTGGTTCAGGTCGACGCATCTGCTTATGTCATCGATTGCTTGCCGAATATGGGACCAGAACTTGTCGCGGAGAAGTGTGTTCCGTTGGTAAAGATGCTGCGAGCGGCAAAGCCGAATGTTCCGATCATCTTGGTCGAAGATCGAAGGTTCACGAACGATTGGATCTTGCCCGCGAAGAAGAAATTCCATGATCAGAATCACGCGGCATTGAAGAAAGCGTATGAGACTTTATTGGCAGATGGCATCACCGGATTGTCGTACATCGAAGGGGATCATCTCTACGGAGACGACACCGAAGGCGCAACCGACGCCTCCCACGCCAACGACCTCGGCTTCATGCGCCAAGCCGACATCTTCGAACC
>CAYMXM010000794.1:0-2074 GCA_964394065.1 uncultured Pirellula sp.
CATCCCCAGCCCTTCTCCCCCAAAGGGGGCGAAGGGAGCCGAAATCTTAAGTGCGATGTGGGCCCTATGCCCGTTCTAATCGGGATATTATATCGGAGCAGTTCCCATGCTAAACACATAGCATACCTAAGCAATCCATGACCGAAATCAATCCCTACTCCCAACCCGTCGTTTGCGATGAAGACGCATCGCCAAAACGAACTCGTGATCGATGCCCGATTTGTAACGAACGAGTCGATCCATGGAAAGTAGGCAACGCAATTCGAAGGTACCGTTGTCCGAATTGCAAAACAAGACTCTGGATGGCGTGGCCATGGAGCTTGCGGGTTCTAACCGCGATACCAGCGTTTGCAATTCTCGGTTGGATGGTTGTCGCACCTGGAACGCGTTTTCTGGGTTACTACGCCGCCGCACTCAGTTTTCCCCTCGTCATCATTCACATTTACCTCCGCATACTCTTCGGTTACGTGGTAACCGAAAGGAGCAAGTTTTTTTCTTCTTGGCAACGCTGAGAAACATTGTCTCCTGGGGAAATCGGGCGTTTCTTGCCCGACCGGGGCTTGTCCTGGGTTGTCAAAAAGTTGGTGTTGGCACGGAGTTTTGAGTGTCTGGATTTATTCCTTGTTAACCGCAGGGGACGCAGAGGTTCGCAGAGCCCTTCAACACGATATCGGATGCTTCGCTTTCTCTTAGCCAGAAGGGAGCATCCTGAGGAAGTGCAGCGTCACTAACTTTGAGAACAAAACTTGCGCAAAGCCAATCCCTCACAATACCAACCTTTTGACAACCCAATAACGCAACCTCAAAACGCGCAAGCGATGGGTCTGTTTTGTAAGGGACATTGCGTGATTTCACCCCGCTGATGCGTACTCTAATCTGCTAGAGTTCGGCGACGGGATCGTTGTGCTGGTTACTTGAGAGGAAAAGGTCTGCATCAGTTTGTCATGCTGAAGATCAGCGATCGAGTCCACGATCAAATCAGGACGAAAGGCGTATTGATTGAGGTCGCTCAAAGAGGTTCCGCCACTCAGGACCAGTACCGTGCGGTACCCCATCTGGACTCCTCCGACGATGTCGGTATCCATCGTGTCTCCGATGACGATCGTTTCGGCACTACTTAGGCCCAACTCTTTGCGAGCCGCGCGAAGCATCAAAGGGCTTGGCTTCCCAACACTGAACGCTTTGATCCCCGAGGCCGTCTCCAACAAAGAGACGATCGCACCACATCCAGGGCGCATCCCAGCGGCGGTCGGGCAGTTTGGATCCATGTTGGTTGCGATGAGCTTCGCTCCCTTCTTCAACATCCCGAGAGCTTGCTCCGCCATCTCGAAGTTGAGGTTTCTCCCCTCCCCGACGACTACGTAGTCTGGATCGCGATCGACGATCGAGTACCCATTCGCGTGGAGCGCCGTAATCAACCCTCCATCTCCGATAACAAAAGCGGTCCCTCCCGGTTTTTGGGCCGCCAGGAATCGTGCGGTCGCCATCGCACATGTAAAGACATGCCTGTCGTCAACCTGCATTCCCAACCGCTGAAGCTTCGTCGCGATATCCCTTCTAGCACGCTGACTGTTGTTCGTTAGAAACAAAAAGGGAACGCCCTTGGCTTTCAAATCGTCGATGAAGCGAATGGCTCCTTCGATAATATCGTGCCCCTTGTAGATGACTCCGTCCATATCGATTAAGTATCCAACCATCTTCTCAATCACTCATTTGAAGTTTGGTCACCGTTTCAAACTCTTCGAGCTTGTTACTCTGCGGCGACCTTGGATTGGACAGCTAACGCGAAAGGCATGCCAAATCTCTCAAAAGCTTCGGACGCCCAGTCCTGATCCTTCTTCGACATAGGAACCGATGGGTTCGACCCTCGCTCCATGCAACCAGGTAAAGGAGTCCGTAAAGCCATTAGGTGAAAAATCGCACCCCATAAAGTCGATGAAATTCACCTTAAGATAACAATTCTCCTAATGGAAAGCATTCGATTTCTGCTAGAAAACCAAGCATCCCCGCCAAAATCAAGGCAAAAAAAGGGAGGATGGGGGGGGGACGCGAAGCGTCCCCCCCCCCCCATCAC
>CAYMXM010000795.1:0-2074 GCA_964394065.1 uncultured Pirellula sp.
CCAAGTTCAAAGTCGTAACGATGCTCAAAGGGGAGAACTACGTCAAACCTGGGGAAGAGTACTCGGCGACCTACTTCGGTCCTGGGAAATCCAAACAACGCTTCCTTTTACAAGGTGTCGATCCGCGAGAGCTGGTTTGGTCTTCCCCGGTCCCTCTCGGGGATGAAGCGGAGAAATACGTCTCCAAGCTCCTAACCCTCCCCGAGAACCCGATCGAACGCCTAGCCTTCTTCCAGGAGTTTTTCGAACACCCCGATCCCCTCCTTTCTCGAGACTGCTACGACGAGTTTGCTCTGAGCCCTTACGAGGAAATCGTCCAGCTCAAACCGAAGATGAAGCACGACAAATACATCGAATGGGCCCAGGATCCCGCGATGGCTCCAGACCGCAAACGACTCTACTTCACTCTGCTGGGAGTTTGCGGTACCGAGAAGGACACCGTGTGGATGGAGAAAATGATCCAAAGCACCAAGCCGGAAGATCGCGCCGGCCTGGACTCCTTGATCGCTGCCTACTTGAATTTGAAGGGTGATAAGGGACTCCCGCTGATCGTCGATTCCTTTCTGAAAAACCCGGAATCCCAATACGTCGATATCTTCGCAGCGGTGATGGCCCTTCGTTTCCATTCGACCGAAGGACGCATCCTCAAAAAAGAAGATGTCGCCCAAGCGATGTGCACCCTCCTCGACCGCCCAGATCTCGCCGATCTGGTGATCCCCGATTTGGCCCGGATGCAAGATTGGTCCCAGTTGGATCGGCTCACCAAGTTGTTCAAGGATGCGAACGAGGACAACGCCTGGATTCGGATGCCGATCGTGAACTACACGCGCGCTTGCCCACTCCCGGAGGCCAAGGAACGACTCAAA
The DNA here is from genome assembly GCA_964394065.1 of uncultured Pirellula sp. Taxonomy (GTDB): domain Bacteria; phylum Planctomycetota; class Planctomycetia; order Pirellulales; family Pirellulaceae; genus JBKCUI01. The sequence goes on from CAYMXM010000795.1 coordinate 867, forward strand.
GAGATGGAAGCGATCGATCCGGCGGCCGTAAAGCGTTCGAAGACCTTTTTCCCGATCCCTATCCCGTCGAACGACAAGAAAGAAAAAGAAGGAGAGGGAACCAGCGCTATTCGACCGGAAGTAAAGACTCTCCTGGCAGAGCGCTCCAGCCAAATCGACGAAGCTGCGGTTCGGTTGTCCTTGAAGAATCGTCGTGAAATGCGGGTTGCTTCCTTGCCGGGAGCGACACAGGATCACGTCAACGTCGGGGGATCGGAGCATTCGCTATCCGCCCCTTTGCCATCCCTGAACCCCTGGAGCTCTTTCGCCGTAGTTTGTCTCGGCGCACTAACCTCCACGACGTTCATGTGGTTGGTTGCGACGAGAAACGGGTAGATTGCTTTTGAGTTCCTATGTTAAGTCCTGAGAGTAACACACAACGAAGCGCATTGAGCGAGTCCGCTTTCGAACAGGAGGATGAGTTCTCCTACAAAGCGATTAGTCGATCGGGGGTCTTGTCGGTCGTCTTTGGAATCTTTGGATTGCTCGCCTGGATGTTCCCACTCCTGGTAATTCTCCCGTTGCTCGCTTTGGTTTTTGCGCTCGTCTCATTTTATAACTTTAAGAAGTACCCCACCGAGTTAACGGGAAAGATCTGGGCGCGCATCGGCCTAGTCCTTGGAGGGGCGTTACTGATCTTGGCTCCGGCTCGGCACACCTATATCTACTACACCGAGGTCCCCGAGGGATACGAACGGGTTTCGTTCAGCGCTTTGAAGAGCCCTCCTGGGGCACCCGATGTTCCAACCCTACCGGCAGTGGCGCTGAACGGGAAAAAAATCTTTTTGAAGGGGTATATCCATCCCACCTCCTTGGCCAGCATGAATGCGAAGTCGTTCGTGTTGGTTCCCGATTGGGCGACCTGTTGTTTTGGGGAGCAGCCCCCTCTCACCCACATGGTCGAGGTGCGACTTCTCAACGAAAAGTATGCCTCCAGATCTTTTCGCCAACACTCCTTGGCGGGCACGTTTGAAGTAACTCCCCATCTAAAACAGGTGGATGGACTCACCGGTGTATACTACATCCTAGAAGCAGATCACTTCGAGTGATCAGTTGCCCCCACCTAGCCTCATTTTCACGAACAGGATTCTCACGAGTAAACACCATGCGCATTTCCGTTTTTTCGTTGGCAGTTCTTGCGAGCTCCTTCATGGTTGGTTCCGCTTCGG
>CAYMXM010000796.1:0-2073 GCA_964394065.1 uncultured Pirellula sp.
GGTTTCGTAGGCATGTTGGTCGAGCAATTTCTTTGCGTCAGCAATTTGTTGTTCGTTCGCACACCAAAAAGGTTTTGCCTCTGTCATTTTTCCACGTGCTGTTTAGGGGGGATAAAGGGTGGCAACCTCGTGGGCTGCAGGAAAGGGATGATTGTACCTCAGGAGAAGGAAGCATAGTAGCGGAAGGGAGCGAGCCCCCCGGTCAGACTTGAGGGGTGAGGCTTGCTGCGGAATAAAAACGCTTGCCGAAAATCCATGTCAACACTAACTTTTTGAGTGTTTGAATTTATTCCGTTTTACCAAGGTGAACTATCCCAGCGGTATAGGGTTTCGGGGATCTCGACTTCGGGTTCGATGCTCGGCTGGTTGGGAATGTTCACCAGCTCTTCTTGGTCCTCGATCGCGGCTTGTTGGAAGGCGAGATTGGCCCGTTCTGCTCGGTTTGGATCATCCATGTTCGGACCGTCGACCTCTTCCGAAACGGCTGGCTCTCGTTGTTGCGAGAGTCGCAGCGCTTCGGACGCGACGTAACAAGCTTGCACCTCTGCGACGACATCTCGCAAACGAAGGGCATTCTCTTGTGCGATCGCGCCGCATTCGTCGAACTCAGGTGAAAAGTTGACTTCACCTGTCGGGAGCATGGAAACTTTTCCGCTGACGCGTCCCCACGGTGTATCGACTTCGATCTTCGCTCTCGGCAATACCACTCTCGATTGTTTTCGAACTCGAACTCCAAGGGTACCTGTGTGCTGTAAGAGAACGGTTTCCAGTTCTTTCCGATCCTCTCGTTTGCAAAGGATCGTGAGCATCGTTCCAGGGCGGTTCTTCTTCATCTGGATCGAGGTCGTATAGACGTCCAAGGCTCCTCGCTGCCAAGCTTGATCGATCGCATAACCAATCTCCTCACCTGTGATATCGTCGAGGTTGGTCTCCAACACCCAAATGCTATCCCTGTCATCATCGTGCCGACGGGAAGAAAACGCTAAGGCATGGCCTACGAGGATTCGGAGCAAGTTGGGGCGATCGGGAACGTCCCGTTGTCCAGCCCCGTATCCGATCCTCGCCACTTGCATCGAGGGCATGGGGCCGAACTCATCTACCAATTCGGCCAGGATCGCCGCCCCTGTCGGAGTCGTCATCTCCAAGGGGAGTCCGCAAGGAGCGATCGGGATGTCTCGAAGTAGTTCAGCGGTTGCAGGAGCTGGAACGCTCACCGTTCCATGCGCGATTCGAATCGATCCTGTCCCGGTCGGAATGGGGGAAGCGACTCCTCGTTCGATCCTCAATTCGTCCCAAGCGATCGCAACTCCGACGATATCGACGATCGAATCGATCGCCCCTACCTCGTGGAAGTGAACTCGATCGATGGTCGTTCCATGCACTTTCGCTTCAGCCCGTGCAAGGCGTTCAAAGATACGAAGAGCGATTTCTCTCGCGGATGGAGTCATCGCGCTGCGGCGAATCAATCCGGTGATATCGATCAGATTGCGATGTGAATGTTCCGGCGGATGCTCGATGGTAAGGAGCTCACCTCGAAATCCTTTCCGTGTCGTCGGGGCTACGCTGAGCCGAACTTCCGAGAACCCCATCGAATGAACCGCTTGTTGCACCGAAGCAATCGTAGCCCCCGCATCGAGCAATGCGGATAAAGTCATATCTCCACTGATTCCACTGTGGCAGTCCAGGTAGGCTATTTTCATAATCGATCCACTCAATAGTTGCTTCAACAAGTGGAACTATTGTAGCTGGAGATTGCAAAAGCCGGAGGGGAACGCTGGGAAGCATTTTTTCCCTGCGGAAATGGTTCTTGCCCGACCGGGGCTCGCCCTGGGCTGTCAAAAAGTTGGTGTTGGCACGGAGTTTTGAGTGTCTGGATTTATTCCTTGTTAACCGCAGGGGACGCAGAGGTTCGCAGAGGAGAACTTCGGGATAAGTTTTGCATCCCTCTGGTATCCCGTAGGGATTACAGCCATTAGCCGGCGGTAAGCGCAGCGCCACCGCCGGTTGATCATAATGAGGCTCCAACGATCCCGGAGGGATCGCAGAAGCGTTCGAGTTACCAGCAGCGAGCGA
>CAYMXM010000797.1:0-2070 GCA_964394065.1 uncultured Pirellula sp.
CGCTTACGCCACGGGTTGTGATTTTCGGGCCTCGCTTACGCGTCGGCCAAACTACTCAAACGCTTTATATTCGCGCCGATGCGTCTGGCCAGCCCGGGCGTCCCGCCCCTCGCAACGTTGTGTTGCTGAAAGGGATGGATACTCTTTGGTCAGAAAAATTCAGAAAACAAAGTCTTTGCCAAATAAATTCCTCCTCGGGCGTTATTCTTCCAAGTGTACCAGACAGCAAACACCTTATTCTAGGGAGTAAGCCATGTGGGGGCGTCAGCGCACTTTTGCCCTATTAGTTTTAGTGGCCACGCTTTTTCCTCGACTCAACTGCAATGCGCAAGAGGGAAACTCTCTTCCCGAAGCGTCCCCTCAAGCCGTTGCCAAGTTCTCGGAATTGGTGGAACGCTACAAGGGGCTTCTGGAAGCCTACCGTAAGCTCCCAGAACCTGAGGATTACGATGCGTACCTAGAGCATGTCCGTAAGCACCACCCGATCAACTTGACCGTAGCCGATTTCTTGGCACTCGAAGAAAAATCGCGAGGTACCCGGATCGGGTTTAGCTGCTTGTACCACTTAGTAAGAGTAGCCGAAAGCAACGAACTGGACGCTCCTGATGTTGTGGGAAGGCGAACCTCGCTTCAACGCCTCGGTCAGCACTATGCGAGTTATCCTGATGTCGACATGGTTGCCGAAGCGATTCATTGGGGGACCTCCGTTCCGGAGACGGAACCGTTCTTGAGACGATTGATTGATGCGTCATCGATCGATCATGTTAAGGCAAATGCAATCCATGCACTTGCCAGGCTTCTGGCTTCCGAGGCAAATGCCCCGGATCTGTGCAAAGCGTCGTTGATGGCGATCGACAAGGAGGGGCCATACTATCGAGAGACGCTAAAGTACCTGACTGATTTAGCGGAGAGGACCAAGGATATTAATATCGACGAGATGCGTGCTGAGGTAAGGAAACTCATTGAACAAATGCGAAGCGATTTCCCTGATGAGCTGGTTCCCCCTGCCTTTGGACGCACTCCAGCTGTCATTGAGGTGGGGCGTGGAAGAGTAGACATGTTTCGAAAAAGAGCCCGCAGTTCCATCGTCGACCGGATCCCTTCCATTCTCTTTGAACTCGATCATCCCATCGGACAACCAGGTCCGCCGATCGAAGGAGTGAATTCAGATGGCGAGCCGATGAAGCTGAGTGACTTCGGGGGAAAGGTAGTGGTTCTAATGTTCTCCTTCAAAGGGTGTGGTCCCTGTGAAGAGATGTACCCGGACAACAGGCGCATGTTAGAGAAGTATAACGATCGACCATTTGCTATCTTGGGAATCCAAAGAGATGAGACAATGGCGGTCGTTCGTGAAACCGTCGAATCAGGGACGATCACTTGGCCCGTGTGGTGGGACGGAGAAGACCGAGCCATATCTCGGCAATGGAATGTCCACGCTTGGCCAGGGATCTTTGTATTGGACACGAAAGGCAACATTCGATTTCGCGACCTACGGTTTAAGGAACTCGAAAACGCCGTTGAAATTCTCCTTAAAGAATCCGGAAGCTAATCCACTTTTGGAATCACCAAAGTGCGCCCGCAATAGTTCACTTCGAAGCCAACCAGTACCATCGCATCTGGATGTTCGAGTAATCGTGATACGATCGAAGCAACCCGTGCATCGCTAAAGGCTCGATGCAACCTAAGGTCGATTTGTCGTGGTTTGATCGTTCCAGCCAGTGCATTCCCGAGCGAATCGTCTTTATAGCAAAGCCCAGGCAATGTAGCGTCCCGGTGCTCGATTGTGTGAGGAAAGAAATGTCCCCCTCTATCGTTCAGGATTAACTTCAAATAGTACCCCTCTGATTCAAGCATCGACCGGAGAAAGTCTGCACCGATGACATTCATAAGGAGATTCCAATCTATGTATCCGCTCCCCTCGCCCCGCTTCGGAGAGATGGGCCGAGGGTGGAAAGCACTAGTCAAATTTGCGAACGCAATGAGATGCAAAGCCACTACGATCATTTCCCCCTGCATCTCTGCTCGTCTGCGTTCCCTTCTTCAAAATCGCCCAAAATGTACCAATGGCCA
>CAYMXM010000798.1:0-2066 GCA_964394065.1 uncultured Pirellula sp.
GCCCCTGAGTGGGAGGCTTGCAATACGTTCAACAGGGGCAGGAGCTGGAGGCGGCGGTTAACGGAATTCATTCCGTTCTACATTACCTTGCCGATTTGAATCGGTTGGTGGCGTCTGAGGTGGTGGCTTTGGGGGCTGCGCTACCTGGTTCGTCTGCTTTGGCCGCTTGTTCGAGGGCGGCCTTATCGAGTTTCTGAGGCCAGTTGATCAGTTCGAATGTGCTGACGATTTGCGAATCTTCCGATCCGAACGCTTCGTACTCCTCGGCGTTCAGCATGAAGACTACTACCGCTCTTCGCCCGTCATCGTTGGAGATGTGATAGTGGATCCAAATGATGTCGATCTCTTGAATCGAACCACGAGAGACGACTTTGAGGGCACGCATCTTCGACGAAGTTACCTGTTCAGACGACTCGACCAATTCGACCAAGCTCTTTCCGAGGGAGGTCTTCACGTCAGCGACGAAACCTTCCAGGCTTAGTTGGCGTCCGGGCTCGTAGTCGATCATGTTGGTGACGTTGCACTGCGCGACGCGCATATTGTCGACGATGTAGCGATAAGCTGCCTCTTCTCCGTTGTCCCGGAAGGTGATCCAGTTGCGGTTCGCAAGGAATCGGTAGAAACCGAGATTGGATTGGAACTGTTGCAGCTCCGAACTTTCTTTATCTGGGATGCGAGAAGAAATGGTCTCCAGGGTCTCATGCGTTCCCATCGCTTCGATAGGAGTACGGCGTATCTCGACCTGTGCCAGCGCTTTGAAGCCAGGAGCGTGTTCGCTGATCTCGCGAGTCTCCTCAACATTGGCAACGAACCAAGTCACCCGATTGTTTGCTCGATCTACTTGCGCTTTCCCATCCACTTCGATGGTCGTCGCGACCTTTCGAACCGATCCGGTGACCGTTCCTTTGATTTGCAGATGGACTGTCTTTTCATCGACATCCACCAGGAAACCGACCAGTTTGCCATCGAGAAGGGCATCGAGCCCTAGCAGCTTGCACGCTACGTCGTGCTCGATATCCCACTTGTCGCTGACCTTGACCTTTTTGTTGGTCGTGAGCAGATCGAGGAACATGGAATTGATTGGGATCTCGATCATTCCCCGCTCGGCTGCGAACAATGGGTTGTCGAGGCAGGCAGTTGTCACACCGTTTGGTGAAGCGATCCGAACGATCTCGGTGCAGGTATCTCGAAGCTTCGTCTTCGTGACATTCCGATCGATTTGAACCTCCGATTCCGCTTGCAGGATGTGCAAGTAGGAGAGGCTGTCGGAAAGGAGATCTTCGACCTGGATGTTCTCTTCGTACTCAAGGGTCGTCGTCGCTTGAAGGGGGGCCGTCTTGGCGACAGCCGCAGCACCAGAGCGCGTCCGTCCGTCGGCGACTTGGCTCTTTAAACGGACTTCCCCTTGGGTCTTTACGACGGCTTTGATGCGGAATCGATCCGAATTGGGGGATGTGGCAGCGCGGAGGGCTTGCGAGCCGATGAGCCCGGTGGCGATACAACCTGTGAGCCATGCCCTGCGATGCATGGGGTAAAGGGGAGTCTTCGACATAGCAAGCAAATCATTCGGCTAGGGATACTCGGACGACAATGAGAGGTAACCACTGCATCGACGCGCGAGATATCAACACCTGAGCTGATCCGTAATAACCGATAGAGGTTTGCTAGGTTGCCTAAGTTAGCGGGGACGAATTTTTTGAACCACGGATGACACGGATTTTGTCTGAGCCGATTTATTTCGTTGGATACTCTTTCGTCCGACCGGGGCTTGTCCCCGTCGGACACCGCTTTGGCGCCCTAGAACGCGGCACGTGCACGTGGCCCCTGGTCGGGAAAATCTCGGGAACCGGGTGGCACGTCCCTGAGGCACGAAGGGCGTGCTGCGATACCTTGCATAGGATGCCTGGTTGCCAGTGCTGTCCCTCGCTAACGCGTCGGGTTGTGATTTCGTGGCCTCGCTTACGCGTCGGCCAAACATCCCAGACCATGTCCCTATTCCAGAATGATTCTAAGCATGCGTCGGAGGGGTTCGGCGGCTCCCCAGAGGAGTTGGTCTCCTACGGTGA
>CAYMXM010000799.1:0-2056 GCA_964394065.1 uncultured Pirellula sp.
ATCCCTCGCTTACGCCACGGGTTGTGATTTTCGGGCCTCGCTTACGCGTCGGCCAGCCCCGAACCTTAAATGATGTTACAATCCTGCTACTCGACTGCGCTTGCCCTACACCCGCACACCTACTTCTTAGCATTCCAAACCAACGATGCCGTACTTGGACGCCGTAACAGGGCCCGCGATGGGTCGCCGATACAGTCTCGATGCCAGCCAGTACATTCTCGGCAGACATCCTGATTGCGACATCGTTCTCGAAAGTGGTTCCGTTTCCCGACAACATGCCAAACTGGTTCAATCGGGTACCAAGTATGTTCTGGAAGATCTCAAAAGCCGGAACGGTACCTTCGTCAACGGACGATTGATCGGCGAACCAACTCCTCTAGTCGAAGGAGACTCGGTCCGAATCTGCGATATTGAATTGACCTTTCACGTCGATGACGAACCATCGGAACTCCCCTTCGGCGGGAATAGCGATGGCTCTAGCTTGGGAATCATGATGATCGACGACGGGGAAGACGCCCCATCGAGTCGTTCTGTCACCGCCAAGCTCGACGTGCGAGGTTCTCATTTCGGTGCGCAACTCAACGCGTCCCTCGAAGCGAAGATGGCAGCGATTCTTGAGATCATGAAGAATCTTGGAAAGGCTGTTTCGCTCGACAAGGTTCTTCCGAGCGTTCTCGATTCCCTCTTCAATATCTTCATTCAAGCCGATCGAGGGTTCATTCTCCTCATCGATGCGCAAGGCCAGCTAACCCCCCGATGGGTCAAGACGCGAAGACCCGATCAAGAAGAGATGGTCCGCGTTTCTCGGACGGTTCTTCGGGAAGTCATGCAGAAAAAGGAAGCGGTCATCTCCCTCGACGCAGGCTCCGATGAACGCTTTGACATGAGCCAGAGCATTGCCGATTTCCGCATCCGCTCCATGATCGTGGCCCCGCTGCTCAACAGCGAGGGAGAACCCCTGGGAGCGATTCAGATCGACACGGTCCAACAAAAAGGTGGCTTCGAGGATAAAGATCTGGAAATTTTAGTCGGTATCGCGAACCAAGCAGGGATCGCGATCGAGAATGCACAACTTCACGAACAAGTCGTTGCACAGAAGCTCGTCGAGCAAGATCTGGAGCTTGCCAGACAAGTGCAACTCGCATTTCTCCCTCGCACCGCTCCGAAAATCCCGGGCTATTCTTTTTTTCAGTATTACAATCCTGCGAGCCAGATCGGAGGGGATTACTTCGACTACATCGAGTTATCCAACAATCGGATCGTCGTCGTCTTAGCCGACGTGGTCGGGCATGGTGTGGCTGCGGCGATGTTTATGGCGAAGCTCTCTGCGGAAACGCGATTCGCATTTGCGACGATCGACGACCCTCGCGCTGCGATGAAGACTCTGAACGACCGCATCACCGCCCTCGGTGCCGAGCGTTTTGTGACGATGGCTGCCATCATCCTTGATTACGCAAAGCACAAAGCCAACATCGTCATCGCAGGCCACATGCCACCGATCGTCCTACGAGCCGACAAAACGATCGAGGAACCCGGGGAAGAAGCAGGAGGGCCTCCCCTCGGTATCGTCGAGGATATCCCATTCGATTCGGAAGAGATCGAACTCAACCCAGGGGAGTCGATGACCTTGTACACCGACGGCATCTTCGAAGCCCCCAACGCCGCTGGGGTCCAGTACTCAATCGAACGAGTCCGCCAACAGGTCCGCCAGAACAGCGGAAATATCGAAGCGACCGGAAACGAGATCGTCTCGCAAGTGAAACGGCATATCACAGGATGCGATCAAGAAGACGATATGTGCCTCGTGATTCTAGGTAGGGACGGGGATGGTTGAGGCTTAAGGCTAAAGGTGGAAGGCTAAAGGTGGAAGAAGGGGTGTGGCATGGGCGTCTCGCCACGCTATCCCCGCCCGAAATATCTTGAGCCCCAGATAGGGGCGGAACCCGTCGGACACCGCTTTGGCGTCTTAGAACGCGCCGCGCTTTAAGAGTTCTGCTCCCCTCGCCCCGCTTCGGGGAGAGGGGCCGGGGGTGAGGGGTAGAAGTGTTAGAAACAA
>CAYMXM010000800.1:0-2052 GCA_964394065.1 uncultured Pirellula sp.
CCTAAAAGGGGCGAGGGGAGCGGAAACCTTAAGGGCTATGTTCTTCCTAAAGTCCAAAGCCCAAGGTCTAAAGTCTATTCTAGAAACAGGCAATGGTAAGAACGGGGGCACCCCTTCCCCGATCTCTCGATCCCTCCCGCCGACCAAGAGACCAGCGTCAATCTCCCCTCGCCCGGTTATCCCTCGCTAACGCGTCGGGTTGTGATGGGAAACGCTTCGCGTCCCCCTCTGCGAACATCCGCGTTCCCTTCGGTTAAAATGGAATACACACGGACACTCTATATCCCCCTTACCAAACGCTACTACCATCTCTCCGATCTTCCTCTTACGTATCACCCTCCTCGTTTTGATCTTGCTCCTAATCCACCGGACACATCGAGCCGAGGTGGACCGAGACTACTCTGGAGTCTTAACGCGGGAGGTTGCGGCGATGGCACTTCCCGCTTTTGGAGAGGATGCTCTTCTTGGTGATCGAGCCGAGGGGAGCACCCAAGCCGAAGCCAAGGACGTTTGGCTGGTTGAAAATGGGGCGGGAGAATTCCTTGGAACCGTGTTGCAAACAGCCCCAGAAAGCAACCCCTTCGTCGGTTTCTCGGGGCCGACCAACATGCTCCTTGCATTCGACCGAGAAGAACGTCTTCTCCGTATGGAGATCCTATCGAGTCAAGATACAAGGGATCATGTTCGGTTGATTCAAAAGGACCCGAACTTTCTTCATCAATGGCGTGGACTTTCTAAAAATGAGTTGCTTGCGTCGGCGGATGTTCGAGGAGTAGCTGGAGCGACTCTGACGAGCGTCGCGATCGTGCAAGGAATCCAAAAGCGTTTAGGAGGGGAGCTAACAACCGGCAAGTTTACAGAGCCCGTTTCCCTCGATCTGGCGAAGCAGTTTTTCCCGGATTGCCAACTCCTCGATAGGGATTCCACCTTTCCCTCTTTATGGCGAGCAAAGGATCCAACAGGTCGAGAGGTGGGTTGGCTATTGAGAACCTCTCCGACCGCAGACAACATCGTTGGCTATCAAGGCCCGACCGATGCGCTCCTCGCTTTTGCCCCGGATGGATCGATCGTGGGGCTCCATGTCGGGAAGAGTTTCGACAACGAGCCTTACGTCGGATATGTCCGAAACGATGCTTGGTTTCAAACGCTTTGGAAAAAAGAAAGGTGGCCCGAGCTTGCGAAATTGGATCTTCAAGAAGCGGGGGTCGAAGGTGTTTCTGGCGCGACGATGACCAGCATGGCTGTCGCAGAGTCGCTGGTCGACACAGCGAAAGCCTATCAAGACGCCTTAAGGCAACACGAGATACGGGAGCCCCAATGGCGGATTGCTTGGGAACGACATGCCGGGACCATCGCGATTGCGCTGCTAGCAACTCTTTTTGCCCTCAGCTCTTGGCGAGGGAATCGGAAGCTTCGTCTCGTTTTTCAAGGGGGGATGATCTTCTATCTTGGGTTGGTGCAAGGGGATCTCCTGTCGATCGCGATGTGGACGGGCTGGGCTCAAAACGGAGTTCCTTGGTCGGGTGGCTTAGGGTTGGTCGTCTTGACGATCGCAGCATTGGCAATCCCGATCGCCACCAAGCGAAATGTCTATTGTTCCCACATCTGTCCTTATGGGGCGATACAACAGATCCTTCCGCGGCGTTGGAAGCTTAAGACACCTCATCCCAAATGGTTGAGTTATCTTCTTCGCGCCATCCGACCGGCACTTATTGCATGGATCTTTTGTGTGGTGTTCCTTGCCGTTCCTGGGAACCTAGTCGACATCGAGCCGTTCGATGCGTTCCTGTGGAGGGTCGCTGCGGTTCCGAGTTTGTTGATCGCGATCGGTGGGCTTCTCCTTTCGCTACGGATACCGATGGGGTATTGCCAACATGGCTGTGTTACCGGTTCGGTGATCAATTACCTTAGGCCAGGAACAAATCGGAAAAAGTTGGAGAAAGGGGATTGGTTAGCAATTTCGTTTCTCCTCTTGGCGTTTGTGGTTTCCTGGTGGTACGCGTAAGCGAGGCCCGACAATCACAACCCGTGGCGTAAGCGAGGGACAGCGCT
>CAYMXM010000801.1:0-2042 GCA_964394065.1 uncultured Pirellula sp.
GCCTCATCACGATCCACCGGCGGTGGCGCTGCGCTTACCGCCGGCTAATGGCTGTCATCCCTTCGGGATACCAGAGGATGCAAAACGAATCCTCGAATCCTCCTCTGCGAACCGCTGCGTCCCCTGCGGTTCAATGGAATTCGTTTCTTCTTCAAGTCTCAAGCCTCACCCCTCAAACCTGTTGATGCCGTCACCGGAGGGCTCGCGCTCTTCCGTTACTATGCACCGATCGCCTAAGAGGAACGTATCCCGAGGAGAAACTCGGCGTTCGATTTGGACTTCTGTACTTTTTGGACCAACTGCTCCATCGCATCGGTGGGGCTTAGTTCTGCAAGCGATTTTCTTAGCGCAGAGATTCGTGTGTACTCCTCCGCATCGAACAACGCCTCTTCTCTTCGTGTTCCAGAAGCGTTGATATCGATGGCTGGCCAAATGCGGCGGTCGACCAGAGCTCGATCCAGAACGATTTCCATGTTTCCGGTTCCTTTGAACTCCTCGAAGATCACATCGTCCATCTTGCTCCCAGTTCCGACGAGCGCGGTAGCGATGATCGTCAGAGAACCACCTTCTTCAACCTTCCGCGCGGCTCCGAAAAAGGACTTCGGCTTTTGCATTGCGTTGGCGTCGAGTCCGCCGGTAAGGAGCTTGCCACTTTGGGAACACTCACCGTTCCAAGCTCTCGCGAGACGGGTGATCGAATCGAGGAAGATCACGACATCGACACCATCCTCCACCAACCGCTTCGCTTTTTCCAAGACCATTTGGCTCACTTGGATGTGACGCGCTCCAGGTTCGTCAAAGGTACTGCTGACCACTTCGCATTTCGGACCACGAACCTCTCGCTGCATATCGGTCACTTCTTCAGGCCGTTCGTCGACCAACAAGATGATCACATACGCATTCGGGTAGTTGGTGAGAACTGCTTTGGAGAGCTTTTGAAGAAGAACCGTTTTTCCCGCGCGAGGTGGGGAGACGATCAAACCTCTTTGCCCAAATCCGATGGGAGCGATCATATCGACGATTCGAGTCTCGATCACATTGGGCGTTGTCTCCAGAACGATGCGCACGTTGGGGTGGAGAGGTGTTAGGGAGTCGAAGGGTTTCCGGCTTTTCGCTTCGTTGGGATTCCTATGGTTGATCGCTTCGACACGGAGAAGAGCAAAGTAACGCTCGTTTTCTTTGGGAGGACGGATTTGGCCGGAGATCGTCATCCCCGTGCTCAACCCAAACCGTCGTATTTGTGACGGAGAGATGTAGATATCATCGGTGCAGGAAACGTAGTGGTGGCTTGACGATCGGAGGAAACCGAAACCGTCGTTGAGGATCTCCAAAGTCCCCTCGCCATAGAGAATTCCTGACGAAAGCATCTTCGCTTTGAGAACCTGATAGATCAGTTCTTGGCGGTCCAGTTTCTCGGGGGAAGGGATCGTTTCTTCCCTGGCGATATCGAGCAGCGCGTCGGTCGTCATCTGCTGCAGAGTCGCGAAATCGAAACCCTTCTCTCCACCACCGGCCGTTGCGTGACGCCGATCCTTGTAGAGCTCTTCGGAGAGTGATAAGGGGTCGCTTTGGTGGGATGCGCCATGGGAGGGTGGCTTGTGGCGTGCGCCGTTGGATTCGTTACCGTTCATGAAAAGCCGGAATGTCTAGCAAGACCATCTGCGATGATTGGAGGCCGAAAGGGAGTTTCGCAGGCGAAAAAACAGGAGGGGGAAGGGAGATGAGAAAGTGGGCGACGCTCGGGTGCGAGCAATGATTATAGATATCATCTACGGTTCTTCGCAACTTGAGCTTGCTGGATTCGGGGCCGATCGCGAGGTTTTTATGGGAGATATCGAGGGGGAGGCTAGAGCTAGGCTGTCAAAAAGTTAGTGTTGTGGCGATATCGGTTTACGCAAGTTTCGTTCTCTGATTCGCTTCATGTCCGACCGGGGCTCGTCCCCGTCGGACACCGCTTTGGCGCCCTAGATCGCGGCGCGCTTTATATCTCTGCTCCCCTCGCCCCGCTTCGGGGAGAGGGGCCGGGGGTGAGGGGTAGGAGT
>CAYMXM010000802.1:0-2032 GCA_964394065.1 uncultured Pirellula sp.
GCGCGTACTAGGACGCCAAAGCGGTGTCTGGTGGGGACAAGCCCCATCCAGACAAGAACCATTTCCCGGGGAGTAATGCTTCACAGCGTTATCTACCGGGGCTACCGAAAGCGTGGCCCGGGCGTCTCGCCCGGAGTTCCGCCCGAGACGCCCGGGGCACGATTAATCTTCTAACGCTTTCTCGCCCTGGGAAGTACAATGGATTCTTCTCCAGAAGTTCAGCTCCGTACGTTTTGCAGAAGGTTCACTCATCGTGCTTCAACGCTATTCTCCGAGATCGGGTTTCACTCTCGTCGAATTGCTAGTCGTCATATCGATCATCGGTGGGTTGCTGGGATTGCTCCTTCCTGCGGTGCAATCGGCTCGGGAAGCTGCTCGTCGAATGAGTTGTCAAAACAATTTGCGGCAGATCGCACTAGGGGCAGAGCTTTTTGAAGGGGCCCATCGGTCCTTTCCGGCGGCGCGGTATCAACCGAGGCCAGGGGACGAAACACCGTTCGATTGCGGGGGGAAGGAAACGACTTGGCTCGTCCGAATCATGCCCTTTCTCGAAGCTAGAAATTTGGAAGTGCAATGGGACTACTCGATCCCCTATGGAGATCACGCGGAGAACGTCCGCGTCGCGAACTTGTCAACCTATATATGCCCGTCGAGACGGTCCCTTCAAGAATCGTTCGGTGCAGGGTTAGTCGTTGGAAGCGAGACCCGTTGGCTTCGACTTCCGTGTGGATGTAGGGTACCGATTAGTGGCGAAAACGAGGTGGTGGCGAGCGGAGCGGTCGGGGATTACGGTGGTAACCACGGTGACCTCTCACCAGGAAACGTCGGGCTCCCCACCGATTTTCTCTATGGTGGGAACGGATCAGGGGTCATTATCTCGGTGCGAGCCAAGTGTTCGCTAGACGGAAAGCCGATCACTCCCATGGACAAAGTGAGCCGTGCCATGATCACCGATGGTTCAAGCAACACGATCCTTGCAGGGGAGATGCACGTCCCGTTGGGGCGAATCACCCAAGCCCCTTACGATGCGTTCATCTTCAACGGGGATCATGTATTCAACACAGGACGGCTTGGTGGGCCCGCTATGCCAATCGCACGCAACTTGAGAGGGGAATCAGACGATCTCGTCCGATGGGGGAGTTGGCATCCTGGAATCTGCAATTTCGCATTTGCCGACGGGAGCGTCCACGCTTTAAGCGTCGATATCGATACAGAGACCCTTGGAAATCTCTCGAACCGAGCGGATGGCAATCCTTAGAATCACTGGGGGCTGACCAGCCCCTTTAGATATCCGCTCCCCTCGCCGATCCGTTGGATCGCCCCTCCCCAGAGAGGAGGGTGACCTCCATCCGCTGTGCGGCGAAAAAACAACCAAATAACACAACTTCAAAACACGTAAGCGAAGGGCCTGCTTTGAAATGACAGTTCCGTACTTACTCATCGCTTATGCGTTAGGCTTGTATTTGCGACACAATCTTGGGAGCACCTCGGCTCTTTTTGTCTTGTGCCTATTCTTGCTGGTCGCACCTGGGTGTGATCGAACACCGCCGATCGTTCCGGTTTCTGGAAAGGTAACATTCGGCGACGGAACTCCTGTAAAGGTTGGGGTGGTGGAAACGATTTGTCGAGAACACCCGAGTCTTCAGTCTCGCGGCGAAATTCAGGGGGATGGAAGTTTTGTTTTAACGACAACGGTAGGGAGTTCTGGCAAAGAAAAGTCAGGGGCCGTGGTGGGGGACCATGAATGTGTTGTCGTCCAGTTTGTGATGCTTGAGGGAGCGACCTCGACTCATGCCAGCAGTCAAGGAGTCGTGCACCCAAGATTCTCTAGCTATTCTAAATCAGGTTTGAAGTTTACTCTCCCCAAAGAAGGGCTTTCAGATCTCCATTTAACCGTGGAGGGAATCCCAAAACGCGGAAAACAACATTCCGAACATGAGTAGAGACGCGAAGCGACTGCGCATAGTAGCCGTAGAGTGGCCTGACGCATCGGAGGTAAGAGGGTGGACGCGAAGCGTCCCCCATCACAACC
>CAYMXM010000803.1:0-2031 GCA_964394065.1 uncultured Pirellula sp.
TATCCATCCCGGGTCTCACAGCACGCCCTTCGTGCCTCAGGGGCGTGCCACCCGGCGCCTGAGATTTTTCCGACAAGGGCCACGTTCACTCGCGACGCTATCCCTCGCTTACGCCACGGGTTGTGATGGAGAGGCCCCCTTAGCACGGATGCGTCAAGGCACCTCCGGAGAGGGGGACATGCGTCGTTCGTTTAAAGTTTTCGGCTTTTCCAAAAGTCAAAATTTCTAGCCAGAAACCCTCAAAGCCCTTCGGTTGATGACCGTTGGTGTCAAGGAAGGCAACGATACCTACAAAGTCTCAAAAAGAACGATGGATCGATCGATACCTTAGAGCAATCAAATGTGATGGTTCCTGCAAAGGAACTGCATGAGCTTGATCTGAGAATTGAGTTTTGGGCCATCGCAGAAACTTGAGTGAATTGCACCTTGGACACCAAATAGGTACAGAAAAGACGATGGCTAAGTTCTACGTTCAAAGCGGATCCTTGCGAGGTATTGTCGATTGCTTCGATGAGGAGTGCGCAGCGGTTTGGGCTGTTCACCGAGCGATGCAGCGAGCGCCGCAGAATGTTCACCTCGATTTCCTTACCCCCGAAGAAGAACTCGATTTGGGGGAAGCGATGTTCGAACTAGAGGACACCATTCGGGTCAACGAGCGAGGCTTCGATCGGGAAGATTCCGTAGAGGTCGATCTCCACATCGCTTTTATCCAATGGCATCAACTCAAGAAGGCGATCGAAGGAATTTCGAAGAGCTGGGACGAGAAGTTAGGGGAGTAAAACGCGGAGGCCCATGTAGATCGGAATTCATTCCGATAAACAACGTTTCCAACTCCTCCCCCCAATGAACGCCTTGGAGGATTCCACCTCTGGGCCCGCTCAAGCCCTCCGCGGCCGCTGAACTGGCTCTTTGATTTGATCCAGATTTCTCTTCTCCATGATTCTCCGTGTCCTAAGCGGTTGATAAAAATGAACCGCCGAGGACGCAGAGAAACGCGGAGGGAGTTGTTTCCAGCTACACTTCCGGTGTGTTCCATGGCCGCTTTGAGTGCGAAGGTGCTTGCAATGGAAACGATGATTGGTTCGTTATCTCGATCTAAGATAGAAGCAGCGGCCACTTCACACACCCTACGACTAGGCTCCCACACAGATTCATTGCCTGTATGTTGTACATTCGTCAGGCATTCGTAAGATTCGTTCGATTCGTGGTTATCCTCCCACTTCCCACACCATGAAAAAATGGTTTCCTGTCGGAAGGTCAGTATACGCAGATGAGATTGATTGCGAGGTCGACCAATCGTGCAATGCGATTCTTCTTGTATGGAAGAAACGAAAAGGAATAGCCTGGGATCTACCAAAGCTGTTCTGGCAAGGAATGGCTTGCTTTTTCATTCTCTCTGGGATCCTGTTTATCGATGAGCCAATTGGTCAGGTTGGTTTTGTCGCAATTGGCTCCTTAGGACTGGTCTATCTGTCTGTACGATGGGTGATTCGCATCTACCCCGACGACAAACTTGAACGAGTACAGATGTTGGGCAGCTTCTCTCTCGGGACCGACACCAAAAGCCTTCCACCAAACTGCTACTTTTCTAAGCAAAAGATTCGGGACTTGGAGGGCCCGTATTGGTCTCTTGTTCTCGCCAATGAAGGATTTCAAGCTGAAGTACTTTCTGTTGCATCATGGGACGACTACAGCGACGTATGCAAAAAACTAAACGAAGCGATGGAGATTTTGCGGGGCGAGGGGCAACGCCGTTAAGCATTTTTCGCGGGAAAAATCAAAGGGAGTGGCAAAGCGCGAGCCCTCCAGTGACGACTTTCATACCAGAGCACCCCGGGTTGTTTCTACGCTTTCAACGGTTAGTTAAACTCAACGCAGAGAAGCGGAGGCGCAGAGTCGCGGAGATTTAAACTTCTCTTATTCCTACTTCTCTCTGCGTCCCTGCGTCCCTGCGTTTCATTCAGAAAATGCTTAACGGCGTTGACCCTCACCCCCGGCCCCTCTCCCCGAGGCGGGGCGAGGGGAGCAGAG
>CAYMXM010000804.1:0-2031 GCA_964394065.1 uncultured Pirellula sp.
CGCTGTCCCTCGCTTACGCCACGGGTTGTGATTTCCGGGCCTCGCTTGCGCGTCGGCCAAACGACTCAAACACTTTGTATTCACGCCGATGCGTCAGGCCAGGCCGGGGGTGAGGGGTAGAATCGCTAGAAATAAAAACCAAGTGCCAACTACACTTCTGGTGTGTTCCGTGGCCGCTTTGGGTGCGAAGGTAATTGCAATTGAAACGAAGATTGACCCGCTATCTTGATCTAAGATGGAAGCAGCGACCACTTCACACACCCTACGACTCCTCACCCCTTTTTCTCACCAACTACCCATGACCCAACCCGACCATCCACTTCTGGCGCGCAAGCCGGCGAAACGTATAGCGGAGATTCAGCCCGAGGTGCTCGCTTCCCTGGCGCGCGGGGAGATCGAGGCGAAGAATTTGGTCGAGTGGCTCGCTATTCCTCGCGTGGCTCTTTTAAGGTCGATTGCCCCCACCCTGGGAATCGATATCCCCAAAAAAGAGTGGAAAAGACTCGAAGAGAAAACGGCCGAACTTGCGGCGTTGAAAGGGAGCAAAGAGATCGCAACCTTCCTCGTAGACTATGTCAACGTCGGAAGCGACACGTGGAAGAAGATGTCGACCCACGTAAGTGATGTTGTACGGGAATGGAGTGCACTCTTGATCGGCCTCGCTTCTCTTCCGTTTCAAAAGAAGCTGGCTTGGATGAAACCGTTCGCCGACGATGGCAATTCTGGAACTCGCGAAATCGCGATGATTTCACTCCGGGAGGATGTCATCCGTGACCCGCAAGAGGCCATTCGCCGACTCGTTCCATGGACGGGGAGTCGCAGCGCAAACCTCCGTCGCTACGCTTCGGAGGTCACTCGCCCTCGGGGTGTTTGGGTTTCCCATGTCGAATTGCTGAAGTCGTCACCGGAATTGGCCATCGACATTTTGGAACCCCTCAAAGAGGACGATGTGAAGTATGTCAAAGACTCGATCGGAAACTGGCTCAACGATGCGAGCAAGTCCTCCCCCGACTGGGTGCTTCAAATCACCCGCCGTTGGCAAGAGGAATCAAACTCGCCTCATACTGCTTATATCGTTCGCCGAGCTTTAAGAACAATTAAACCTTAACTACTTTCGTTTTAGCGATGTCATCGTGCAAACAACGATGATTCGACCGGAAGATCATGAGGGCATTGATGAGCCCGTAGATGCCACCGAGATAGGGAATGAGTCCGATGAGCCAGGTAACTCCATAGCGTTTTACGAGGATATCGTTGAAAGCCGCTTTTGTTCCATCTTGGTTGACGATCCGAACATTCATGATCTTTTTACCGAAAGTCTGCCCTTGATTGGCAAGGAGATTCCCGTTGATGGCGAAGAAAAGACCAAATGCAACGATGTTGAATACGATGCCCAAAACGATCGCAGGGAGAATACTGCCAAGGATCAGCGCTAGAACAAAATAAACCGGTATGGAGACAACCGACACTATAATAGCGTCGATGATGAAAGCTAACAACCTAGGTAGTCGGTCGGCTTGTGTTCCTCCGATGGCGACTTCTGGTTGACCACTGAATTCGCTTGCAGTGGAGGTGTAGGGGTTGGAATCAAAGGACATTCTGAAATTCTCCAAGGCCATAGATTGACAACAAGATGAGCAACGAGTCAGGATGCGACTAGGTGAAGAGGACAGACCTGCAAGCTGACGGGTGGCCATCATAGCAGAAACAATTCACGGACGCATAGAGCGACCAAAATTCACCCCGTCTGTCGGCTCCCACCGAATTTATTCGGTGGAAGCCAGAAGCCTTGTGTACTCGAATAGGCCAGTTGAGCCTTCGGGGAGTTTAAAACCTGGGAAAATCTCTTTTCATCAGCCCAGGCCTGGGCTGTCAAAAAGTTGGTGTTGACATGGATTTTCGTGCAGCCATTTTTATTCCGCAGCCGCCGTTATCGTCCGACCGGGGCTCGTCCCCGTCGGACGCCGCTTTGGCGCCCTAGCACGCGCTGCGCTTTAGAACTCTGCTCCCCTCGCCCCGCTTCGGGGAGAG
>CAYMXM010000805.1:0-2019 GCA_964394065.1 uncultured Pirellula sp.
GGGAATTCTTTGATCGAGAGTTTGGAAAGGTAAGAGCCATCCTGAAGCTTTTGCCGCGTACAAACATCGACCAATCGGATCAGATACTCATATCCTAACTGGGATTGGACGTTGAGTTCAATCGCTTCAAATCCGGCGTTCTCGAACGCTTGTGTGAGTTGCCCCTCAAAGGAAGTGAGAATTTCTTGTACGGGTCCCGCGTTGATCGTGCTTCCGCCGATCTGGATTTCACGGATCGTTCGATCGGCATTGCTATAGACGCGGATCGGAAGAGGGAGACTCGTGTCGACATCCTCCAAGTCGATTTGAGGGGCATCGCTAGCCCCCGCTCCCGCAACCGGTTTGTCGGGGGGCATAAGCATGGAGATCTGAATCTCGACATCCGAGGGATTGAAGGTCAGGATAAAGAAAGCGAGGAGCTGAAAGGCCATGTCGAGCATTGCAGCCGTGTTCAGCTCGACCTTTCCCTCATACCTCGGCTTAGCGTGCCTTCTACGTCTATGTCGCATCCTGGGGCTCGCTATTTCTGACTGGTTTGAGTGACCACGAAATCAAACTTATCGAACCCTTCTCCGCGACAAGTATTGACGACCGTCATGAGGGTGGAAACGGTGATCGTTCGATCGGCGCGGATGACGATTCGCGTTGGAAGGGGAGCGGAGCTCGCAAGCCCATCGGTAAGGCGAATCGCTTGAGCCTCCAGTCTCGCAAACAATCCGAACTGAGGTTCTTCCTTCCCTCGCACAAACACCGACCCCGATTCTCGGATGTTGACCACGATCATACGGCTATCGATCTCCGATTCGACGGGGCGCGACGAACCGATGATCGGAAGCGCTAGCTCTTGATCCACCGTTCCAGCCTTGAAGTTGATCACCAACATAAAGAAGGTGATCAGCTGGAATACCATGTCCAGGATCGGGACGAGGTTTGGTTCACCTGGCTCGGAAGATCCACTCATGCTTCATCAGCCCATGGAGCGAGGCGCATCGGTCGATGGATCTCGTCCTGGCTGCTGCTTGCGCAGGCCCATCGAGATCTCCTTGAGTTGCGCGTCGGCAACCTCCATTGTCTCCGATTTGATCTGTTGAATTTTGTTTCTGAAATAGGAATAGAAGAAGGTTGCTGGAATCGAGAGGAGAACTCCCTCGAAAGTCAGCACGAGCGCTTCCGAAATGGCGTGAGCGACTTTCGAGGCGTCGAGAGATACCCCCGAGATCGCGATTTCGCTGAACGCCCCGATCATCCCCTTCAGCGTTCCGAGCAAACCGATCATCGGTCCGAGCGTTCCGATGACCGCCATGTTGGCGATCCCTCGCTCCATGCGGGAGACTTGGGTATCGGTATGGAGATCCATTCGATTGCGAGCTTCGTCAAGCCCGTAGCGCAGCTCCCCGATCCCTACTCCTAGTGTTTCCGAATAGAACGATCCGTCCTGAGCTAGCAAGCCTTGGAGCTCTCGATAGTTCTTCTGTTCGATCATCGTATTGACCGTCGCTTGCACATCCTCCGGAGCGGCGACTGACATCCTCAGCTCTAAGAAGTTCTTCACGACGATCGCGACGAAATAGATCGACAAGATCAGAATAAAGAGACCGATGATCCCGGAGACGTGTGCCAACCAGATCAAGAAACTCATCTCGTTGGTCTTCGGGGCCGCGTCCGCCTCCTGAGCCCATCCGACGGAAGCCACTCCGACTAAAAACAGAGCTGCAACGAAGCAGACTAAAATGCGGCGTACTCTAGGTGGCAAAAAATGCAACGCGGTGAAGCCTTTTCCCCTGGGGAAACGGCCGTTTCCGCTAGGTGGCACGGGCGCCTCGCCCGTGTTGGATGTCACATTCATTCGAAGTTTCTCAAAATAGAGTTTTGCAATCTCGGGTGGAACGCCTGAACCATGATTCAACGGCACTCTTATATACTGACCTGACGCATCGGAGTAAAGCTTGGAAGGATTTGGCTATCGTTTCTAACACTTCTACCCCTCACCCCCGGCCCCTCTCCCCGAAGCGGGGCGAG
>CAYMXM010000806.1:0-2011 GCA_964394065.1 uncultured Pirellula sp.
GTGCCTCAGGGACGTGCCACCCGACGCCTGAGATATTCCCAACAAGGGCTACGTGCACTTGCGACGCTGTCCCTCACTTACACCACGGGTTGTGAAGGGGGGGACGCTTCGCGTCCCCCCCTTCCCTCCGATGCGTCAGGCCAGGCGCAAAGCAACAGAGAGAGTTTCGGACTCTCAAGGATTCCCCTAGACTCTGTGGTCTCTGTGCCTCTGTGTTTAAAAAAGCGCAACTTCAAAACTAACACGTCGGGCTGTACCCATGGGCGAGACGCCCATGCCACCCTCTAACTCTCATCCCTTACTCCCAATGTCATCCCCCTCAAAACTGGAAAACCTTCGAACTCGGGCTCGACTTCTTAAACGACTCCGAACGTTTTTTGACGCGCGTGGATTTCTCGAAGTTCAAACTCCGGTCCTTTGTAGTGAAACAGTCATCGATCGGCATCTCGATCCGATAGCGGTTCCGTTGACCATCCCGGGGCGCGGTCGTGTAGAGTGGTTTCTGCAAACCTCTCCGGAGCAATCGATGAAGCGCCTTCTTGCGCTGGGGACCGGTAGCATCTATCAGATCGGACCTGTCTTTCGGGATGGCGAGTTTGGGGGAAGGCATAACCCCGAGTTCACCATGCTGGAGTGGTATGAAGTCGGGGCAACTCACGAGGAAGGACTCCAGCTCCTTTCGGATCTACTCGTCGACGCCTTAGAGGCTCCCCCGGCCGAAAGGATCACGTTTGAGGAAGCTTTTCGCGATGCAACGGACCTTCCCCTCTATGAAACGTCGGTTCGCGATCTCGCGAAATGGGGATGTAAACAAGGGTTGGTGGAATCACCAAGCTGGTCGGAGGATTGGGACGATTGGGTCAATCTCATTTTCTCGGAACGAATTCAATCCAACCTTGGCAAGGAATCTCCGACTCTTGTAACTCACTTTCCCGCAAGTCAAAGTGCGTTAGCGGTTCTCAGTCGCGAAGACCCAAGGACGGCGGAGCGATACGAGATCTTTTATCGAGGGATCGAACTCGCCAACGGATATCACGAACTGCTCGATCCTCAGGTTCTTCGGGAACGAGACACCATCGCCAACCAGCAGCGTCGGCGAGACGGGAAGCATGTGTTGCCCCCTTGTGAGAAGCTCTTGCAAGCCATGGAGAATGGCTTGCCCACTTCTTGTGGTTGCGCCCTCGGATTCGACCGTTTGGTCATGCTCGCATGCAATGCTTCCACACTATCCGAGGTCGTCTCATTCTCCGCGCAGGAAGCGTAGGCGAACTTACGCTGAGATTGTCGCCCATACAAACCCGACGCGCTAGCGAGGAGACGAATCACAACCCGACGCGCTAGCGAGGAGGCTAATCACAACCCGTGGCGTAAGCGAGGGATAGCGTCGCGAGTGCACCTTGTCGGGAATGTCTCAGGCGTTGGGTGGCACGTCCCTGAGGAACGAAGGGCGTGATGTGAGACCTGGGATGGAGGCGTGGTTGCCAGCGCTATCCCTCGCTTACGCCACGGGTTGTGATTTTCGGGCCTCGCTTACGCGTCGGCCAAACTACCCAAATACCTTATATTCGCGCCGATGCGTCAGGCCGGGGGGGCATAATCCCCTAAGCAGCGCTACCGATGCGCTCGCTTTCGTTTGGTGCGACGATCGATAGCAAGAGATACACGATCGCAAACGCGATCTATCAGCGCATTCAGATGAGCATCTCGGTCCTCAATGACCAACGTCCCATGCCGCGTCATATGAACGACCACTCGACACGCTTTGTCCTCACCCCCTCGGTTCGGGCCGTTCTCGTCAAAGAGTGTGACGCTGACTTTCCTCCCATGGCGTCCTAACCGAGAAATCGCGCTCCCAATCCGTTCTTCCACCCAAGTTCGAAGAGAGTCTGACAAGGGGATACCGCGAGCATGCACTGAAATTGCCATCGCTAAACCTTTCTGACAAACTGTGGATCAGCGTCTCTCGACTTGCCCATTGCGTCTGGTTTCGAGGACGCCAGTCAATGAAGAA
>CAYMXM010000807.1:0-2009 GCA_964394065.1 uncultured Pirellula sp.
CTACCTATCCTTGACCTACGGTCAAGGCTAAAGCGAAGCGCTCTTCTTCCTCAAGTCTCAAGCCTCACCCCTCAAACCTTACTTCGTAAGATTCGTAAGACTCGTGGTTCTTCTTCCCCCCAGTTCTTTCTGAAACCACGTCTTCAGTAGCCCTTATGTTCAAGCTCCTTAGTCCAACGTCGCTTGTTCTCCGGTGCGGAGGATGTCAATTACTTCTTCAGCCGTTGTCGCGCTTCGCAATCGCTGTGGGATCAATTCGCTTTCATCCATGACGGTTGCGATCGTTGCTTGCAGGCGTTGGTGGATCCGAGGCAATCCCATCGGTGTGAGTAGAACGATGAGTAGGTCCGCTTTCTCGCGGGTCTTTTTGTAAGAAACGCCCGGCTTGCAACGGATCACGATCACGAAGGGGCGGCGAATTCCATCGACCCGCGCATGAGGCATCCCCAAGCCGTTTCCGAGATAGGTCTCCACTGCCCGTTCTCTTTCATCGAGAACTCGGAGGATCGCATCTTTGGGGATCGGCAGTTCGGACTGTTGAATCATTCTCAATCCGATCTTGATCGCATCGATCGTCGTATCCGCTTCGACGTCGAGGAGAACTCGTCCCGGACTCAGGCATTCCGAGAAACCGAACTGTTCTTCATCTTCAAACTCATCTCGAATCGTTCCGATGATCTCTTCGATGATATCTTCCAAGGTTAGAAAGCCGGTCCAAACACCACTTTCGTTCAGCACGATCGCGACGTGAATCCGACGTTTTTGCATCTCGGCTAAAAGGGATTCCAACGACGTCGATTCCGTGGTCCGAAGGAACGGTCTCTGAATCTGGCGCCAGTTCACTTCGTCGCTATCGGTTCCGTTGAGGATCGCATCTTTCAAGTGAATGATCCCGGTCGGCATCTCCTTGCCGTTCTGCAGAAGAGGATAACGGGTGAACCGATATTTGCGGAAATGCTGTTGGGCTTCTTCCCATTTGGCATCTGCGTTCAGCGTTTGGACTTGAGAACGGGGACGCATCGCATCCCTAGCTTTGAGTTCTCCAAGATCGAATATGTTCTCGACGAAAAGGAGACGCCGGAACGACATCATCCCTTCCAACTGCCCATTGCTCAAGAGGATCAGGAGTTCTTCTTCGCTATGTTCTGATCGGTTGGACGCAGGGGGAACTCCGATCAGGCGAAGAATGAGATTCGATGCACCGTTGAGCGCGATCAAGGGAACGTAGAAGACTAAATGGAAGAAACGAAGTGGCTTCGCAGTCCAAAGAGCAGACCTCTCCGTCAAGCGAATGGAGATCGATTTTGGAACGAGTTCCCCCACCAAGATATGGAGAACGCTGACCAAGAGATAACTGATACCAAACGCGATTCCGTGCGCCGTGAGCCAACGGGCGGTTGACGAGGTTTCAGGAAAAAGCCCTGTCCACTGGATCAAAGGCTCGATCAAGCGGACGACGGCCGGCTCAGCGACGAAGCCAAGTCCAATCGATGCAAAGGTGATTCCAAGTTGGCAGACCGATAGATACTCGTCGAGATGGTCCTGTACCCGTTTAACACTCGCAGCCCCGGGGACCTCCTGATCGAGCATCTCCGAGATGCGGGAAGGACGCATCTTGACCGCAGCAAACTCCGCGAGAACAAAGAAACCATTCAAGAGGAGGAGAAGTACTGCAAGAAAAAGATATAAAGCGATCATGAAGGTTTAGAACGTGTACAAACCGCATACATCGTTCGACACGCTCGAACGACGCCCAGCCCGGTAGATCCGCGAGCTGCATGGGAAGAAAGAGATTGTAGCAGGATCGAGAGGCGACTGGAGGTGGCCGAAGAAAAGAACCACGGAATACACGGGACACACAGAAGGTGAAGGTTTAAGGGATAAGGCTTAAGGAAGAAAAGAGGAGGGGACGCGGAGGTTCGCCGAAGAGAACTCGAGGGGCAGTTTTGCATCTTCTGGTATCCCGAAGGGATTACAGCCATTAGCCGGTGGTAAGCGCAGCGCCACCA
>CAYMXM010000808.1:0-2009 GCA_964394065.1 uncultured Pirellula sp.
TTCCGTTCTACATTGGCCGCCGTCAGCGCTGTGAGCCGGTCTCTACCTCAGGGCTCTCCAAGTGCCCCGTTGGCGCCGAGAGCCTCTCGCAACCAGCGGGGGCTTGAGTGGCCCTGAGTTGGGAGTTTGCAATGCGTGCAGCGGGGGCAGGAGTTGGAAGCGTTGTTTAACGGAATAAATTCCGTTCTACATTGACGTAGCGGCGGATGAGGGCGTTGGTGGAGGCGTCGTGGCGGAGGTCGGCGTTGGGGGCTGTCAACTCGGGAATGATCTTTTGCGCGAGAGCTTTCCCGAGCTCCACTCCCCATTGGTCGAAGGGGTTGATGTTCCAGATGACTCCTTGGGTGTAGACGATATGCTCGTACAACGCGATGAGTTTTCCAAGAATGTCTGGAGTAAGCTTCTCGGCAAGAATGATGTTGGAGGGGCGGTTCCCTTCGAAGACACGATGATGGACCAAGCTATCGGGAGTTCCTTCCCCTTTGACTTGCTCGGCAGTTTTCCCAAAGGCTAACGCTTCCGCTTGAGCGAGTACGTTCGCAAAGAGTTTGTCCTGATGATCTCCGATCGGATTCAACGATTCGAGGAATGCGATGAAGTCGCATGGGACGAGCCGCGTTCCTTGATGAATCAATTGATAGAAGGAATGCTGTCCGTTGGTCCCGGGTTCCCCCCAATAGATGGGGCCTGTTTGGTAGTGAACTCGCTGTCCATCCAAGGTGACCTGCTTGCCGTTGCTTTCCATCGTCAACTGCTGCAGGTAGGCGGGGAATCGCTTGAGGTATTGGTCGTACGGCAAGACGGCAATGGTATGGGCTCCCAGGAAGCTGCAGTTCCAGATGCTGAGCAATCCCAAGAGGACGGGAATGTTCTGTGCGAAAGGAGCCGTTCGATAGTGTTCGTCCATCGCATGAAAGCCCGCGAGCAATTCGCGGAAGTTCTGGGGACCGATCGCCAACATCGTCGAGAGGCCGATCGCAGAGTCCATCGAGTAGCGACCGCCGACCCAGTCCCAAAACTCGAACATATTCGCCGTATCGATTCCGAACTCGGATACTTTCTCGGCGTTGGTGGAGACCGCAACGAAGTGTTTGGCGACGGCAGCTTCATCCCCTCCTAAACCTTGAACGAGCCATCCGCGCGCGCTCATCGCATTAGTCATCGTTTCCTGCGTGGTGAAGGTCTTCGAAGAGACGATCACGAGGGTTTCGCTCGGGTCAAGGTCCCGGGTGCATTCGACGAAGTCGGTTCCATCGACATTCGAGACGAACCGGAATGTCAAATTGCGATCGCTATAGTGCTTCAGAGCCTCGTAGGCCATCACCGGTCCAAGGTCCGACCCACCGATTCCGATGTTGACGATGTTCCGAATCGGTTTCCCTGTGTGTCCTTTCCAACTCCCGTTTCGGATGCGGTTGCAGAACTCCGCCATCTTGGAAAGGACCGATTGAACTTGCGGTACGACATCGACTCCTTCGACCACGATGGACGCGGTGGCGGGGGCTCGCAAGGCGACGTGGAGGACGGAGCGGTTCTCGGTGATATTGATCCGATCTCCTCGGAACATCGCATCGATTCGGTCTTGGAGCTGGCAGCTTTCTGCGAGCGCAACGAGGAGTTTGAGAGTTTCCCGCGTGACCCGATTCTTCGAGAAGTCGACGACGAGCCCCAAGGATTCGATCACCAGCTCTTCTCCGCGCGCAGGATCCTCGGCGAAGAGATCGCGCAGGTGGACATGACAGAGTTTGTGATGGTGTTCTTCGAGGGCTTTCCAGGAGGGATTGGAAAGGAGAGAGGCCGGGTTGTGGGTCATGACATTCTTTCTAATCGGCGAAGTCGAAAAGGAGGAAAAAAGGGGGGCTTCATCGTATCACAACGGGACGGTTATGGGAGTGTCCCTCATTTTGCCTTGGCCTCTCCCTGAAGCTGGGCTGGCGCATCGGTGTTAAGGGGACGGACGCGAAGCGTCCCCCCATCACAACCCGTGGCGTTAGCGAGGGATAGCGTCG
>CAYMXM010000809.1:0-2009 GCA_964394065.1 uncultured Pirellula sp.
TGGAAATCTCTCGCGTTGCTTCGAGCAATTCGATGATCTGCTCAACCGTCAGCGCTTCAGCCCGGAGGCTTTCGGAGAGATTGAGTTTTGCGAGAACCGAATCGACCTGCGCTTTGCTAAGTGCGTCTTGGGTTGCTGTCGCCAATTGACTTCGTAGGAACTTGCGACGGTGAAAAAAGAGGGCGCGGAGGGTCGTGTGGAAGTAACTCAAATCCTGAATGCGGCTTCGCTTTTCCCCGTTAGGGATGATTCGGAGGATCGACGAGTCGACTCGCGGGCGAGGCCAGAAGACCGAAGGGGGAAGATTCCGGAGAATCTCGCAATCGCAAAGAGCCTGCATCCAGATCGAAAGAGCGCTGTAGTCTTTGCATTTCGGAGGAGCGACGATCCGTTCGGCAAGCTCTTTTTGAATCGTGACCACCATCCGCTCCGGCAATGGATCGACGGTCAAGAGATTGCTGATGATCGGAGTGGCGACGTTGTAAGGTAGGTTCGCGACTAGTTTGAAACGCCCACCCGGGAAGGAGGCGAGCTTCTCCCGAATCGTTTCCATCACCTCGTCTCGAAGATGGTTTTTGTTCCGAAGCGCATCGAAGGTAAGCATCGTCACGTTCGGATTCTGCTCCAGTTCGCGGCTCGCGAGGACCTGAAGATCCCGGTCGATCTCCACGGTCACGATATGCCCCACGTGAGGGGCTAATCGCTTGGTAAGAGACCCCATCCCGGTTCCGATTTCCAGCAAGACGTCGGTCCGTTGCAGGTCCGCACCTCGCGCGAGGATATCCAGGATGTTGAGATCGATTAAGAAATTCTGCCCGTATTTGGTTTTGGGCTGAATTCCAGCCGCCTCGAAAGTGCGGCTGAGATAGCTATAGGTTTGACGTTCTGATGACATGCCGATGATTGTCGACCGCTGATTTGGTTTCTCAAGTCCTAATCAGAAATGCTTCGAAGCAATTTTCCGCAGGAAAATGGTTCATGTCTGGATGGGGCTTGTCCCCACCAGCCCCCATCACAACCCGTGGCGTTAGCGAGGGATGGCGTCGCGAGTAAACGTAGCCCTTGTCGGGAATATCAGGCACCGCGTGGCACGCCCCTGAGGCACGAAGGGCGTGCTGTGAGACCTTGGAATGATGCCTGATTGCCACCGCTGTCCCTCGCTTACGCCACGGGTTGTGATTTTCGGCCCACGGCTAGGGGTTGCCATTGCTACGCGATTCCAAACCACGCCCATCGCTTCGCTCTGAGCGTGCCACCCTCGGCTCTACGACTCCACCTTTACCTAATTACGCGCGAACTTCGAAAATGGCTTCGATTTCGACGGCGATGCTGCTCGGCAACGCGTTGGTTCCGAGTGCACTTCGAACTCCGATCCCGTGATCATCTCCCCAGAGGTCGAGGAACAACTGGCTACATCCGTTGATAACGGCAGGGGATTTCTCGAAGTCGTCGGTGCAGCGAACCAATCCGAGGAGCTTGATCACCCGAGAAACCCGGTCGAGGCTCCCGAGCCCCGCTTTTAGCGTCGCAAGCATTGCGAGCCCGGTTTGGCGGGCGGCATTGAATCCCTCTTCCAAAGACATGTCGGCACCGACTCGCCCGGTGATGACTGTCCCGTCGCTCTTGAGAGGGCCGTGCCCGGAGAGGTATGCCAGGTTTCCGACGATAAGCATGGGTTTGTAGAGTCCAACTGGTTTTGGGGCAGGTGGGAGTTCGAGCCCGAGCGACTGAAGTTTTTGTTCTACATCCGACATTTTCTAAGGATTCCTATCGAAGTAAGGGAAGGTTTTCGAAGCCATTGCAAAACAGAGGCCCAGGATTCTACCCGATCCCCAGGATTTTGGAGAGGCGTAGGTGCGGTTTGAGACTTGAGAGTGGCCCGGGCGTCTCGCCCGGAGGAGCTGGCATCGGCGACCACTTCATACACCCTACGTCTGGCTTGACGCATCGGAGTTAAGGGGGTGGACGCGAAGCGTCCCCCCATCACAACCCGTGGCGTAAGCGAGGGA
>CAYMXM010000810.1:0-1996 GCA_964394065.1 uncultured Pirellula sp.
CGCCGGGTGGCACGCCCCTGAGGCACGAAGGGCGTGCTGTGAGACCTGGGATGGAGGTCTGGTTGCCAGCGCTGTCCCTCGCTTACGCCACGGGTTGTGATGGTAGGGCGCTTCGCGTCCTACCCCTTAATACCGATGCGTCAGGCCAGGCCGGGTGGCACGCTCAGAGCGCAGCGCCACCGCTGGCCCAATGGCTTCATCTATAGGATTCGTTCGATTCGTGGTTCTTCCCCCGGCTCTGCATCAAGCCGTGATCGCATCGGATTGAATATTTCACCTATCAAATTCCCGCACTTTGCGGCAATGTTGTTACCATTTGCCTTGCTGATCTGTTAGAGTGAATCTAATCGGGATTGGGCCTTGATAGGATCGGTCTCCTGAAACTTCGGTACAGAGACACACAGAGAATACGTCGTTTGTTTTTTCGCTTACTCTAAGGATTGAGGTAATTGATGTTTTCGGTGATTTCCAAGAGATTCAAACAGCTCGGTGGTTTGCTCGCCATCGCAGGGGTTTCCCTTCTCCATGCTGGTTGTGGCGGATCGACCGACGGACGCGTTGCGATTGGTGGCGAGGTTGTCTTTGACGGCGCCCCGCTCAAGCTCGGGACGATCGAATTTCAACCGGTTGACGCCAGTGGCGTGGTGACGGGTGGTGTGGTAACCGACGGTAAGTTCGCTGTGACTGCCGAGCAAGGTCCCAAGCCTGGCAAGTACAAGGTGATCATTACAGAAACCGATACGAGTGCAGCGGTGGTCGAAGAGGCCCCTGGAGATTCGACAAAGATTCCGATTCCGAAGCAACGTGTTCCAGCCAAGTACAACACCAAAACGGAACTGCAAGTCGACGTTCCCCCCAAGGGGGACAAGGCGATGAAGTTTACCCTGGATGCCAAGTAAACCTATTTCCCTATCGCCCTTCTTATCTTCGTTTCACTTTTTCAGCTCGTTTTGTTCTTGTTTTTAAGGAATCGTTCTGTATGGCAAAAGTCAGACACCCCTCCGGTTTTACTCTTGTCGAGCTGTTGGTCGTCATCGCGATCATCGGAATTCTCGTAGGACTTTTACTCCCGGCCGTTCAAGCGGCACGGGAAGCAGCACGTCGGATGCAGTGCAGCAACAATCTCAAGCAAATTGGATTGGCAATGCACAACTATCACGACACCTTTAACCGATTACCACCTGGTTGCGCAGGATGCTGTTGGGGGACTTGGGTTGTTCCCACGTTGGCTTTTATGGAGCAACAAAACATGGCGAACCTCTACGTCAGTTGGGGAGGCCCGACCTCCGCACCGGAGGGGGTTCGATATGCTGCAGCTCCGAACACGACCAATGTGACTCAGAAAAGAGTCCCTACGCTTACTTGCCCGAGCGACATTCCGAACACCCCAACCGGGGGAATGACCGCGCACAACTACGCGGCTAACTTCGGAAACACCGCTATGTTGCAGCAAGCCAACTTGAACGGAGTAGCCTTCCTCGGTGCACCCTTCGTGGTGGATCCCAACAGGAAGGTTGGGCTCCGAGATTGCTCGGACGGAACGAGCAACACCATACTCGTTTCTGAAGTGCGTCAAGGTCGAGGTTCCGATCTTCGTGGGTTCATTTGGTGGCGGGATGCAACGCAGTTCACCACCTACCTCGCGCCGAACAGCCCACTCCCTGACCGTCTCGGGAACATCAATAATTGCAATACCGCAATTCCTGGGATGCCCTGTGCGCTGCAAGACACTACCAACCCAACTATGTATGGATCTCGAAGCAACCATACTGGTGGTGTTCAGCTAGCGATGGTGGATGGCTCGGTACAGTTCGTCTCCAACGGAATCGATCTGCCTACTTGGCGAGCTCTTTCCACCGCTTACGGTGGCGAAGTCGCTTCGGTGCAACAGTAGTGTCACGTTTTTGGTAGCCCCGGTAGGCAACGCTGTGAAGCATTTTTTCTGGGAAATTGAATGCTTCTTGTCCGATCGGGGCTTGTCCCCGTCGGACACCGC
>CAYMXM010000811.1:0-1981 GCA_964394065.1 uncultured Pirellula sp.
TCCCCCTCATCCCCAGCCCTTCTCCCCCAAAGGGGGCGAAGGGAGCCGAAATCTTCAGCGCGCCGCGATCTCTCAGCCCGTTCAAATCGGAAAGTTATTTCGGGACGGTTCCCCACTGTCGGCTAATGGCTGTAATCCCTTTGGCTACAAGAGGATGCAAACCTTCTCCTCTGCGAACCTCAGCGTTCCCTGCGGTTAAAAATCGGTCTTCCCAAAGCCTAAAGTCCAAAGCCCAAAGCCTTCTCCTGGAAGCGTTGTTTAACGGAATGAATTCCGTTCTACATTGAGGGAAGCTTAGGCCTAAAACGAAAAAAGTCCGGTGTGGAATGGATCCACACCGGACTTAGGCGTTGTGTCGGTGAGTCTTGCGACTTACTTGTGAGTAAAGTCGAGATACCAGAGTCCGTCATCCCATTCGAGGGCGACCTTGCGCCATCCGAGTGGAACTTGGGGGTACGGATAGAACGGGCCGATATAAGGCCATGCCGAAGCGGAGTATTGCTTTGGATAGGTTACGGCCGAGTAGTTTGGATACGCAGCGTAGCTTGGCCAAGCGTAGTTAGGCATGTTGGGTTGGTCGTAGCGAGGAACGCCACCACCATAGCTCGGTCCACCTTGCATCGGAACCGGAGCGGCTGGGCCGTAGCCCCCGCCATAAGCACCACCGGCATATCCACCGCCATGATATCCCACGGGCTGGCCAGCAGGTGGTTGTCCGCCGGCCGACGGTGCTACGTTTAGGCTGCCGTTGACCAAGTTGCTTTGTGCAAATGGGCGAGGCGTACCGTTTCCTACGACGGGCATCGCGGAGGTCTCGGTATAGGTGTTGCTTACTGGACGTACCGCTTGCCCTACGTTGACTTCGTCGTAAACCCGAGCAACGCCTGGTACTCGTTGCACGATTCCGAGAACGAGATCCTTCTGGGCTTGGGAAGAAACCTGCCCGCGTACCCATACTTCGGAATCAATCGTCGAGACGTCGAGATCGAAGTTTCGAAGCTCGCCCTTCTTTTGGGAGCTACCGAGTCGCGAAAGAGCTTCCGAAGTGATCTTTGCATCCTCCGGTCGAACATTCGTGTCGCCACCCAAAGTGAGCAACTCGGGAGCATCGTCGTTTGCGGAAGCTGGGACCACCGAACTCTCGGCGGGGGCATCGGCTCGTGCAACTCGACCTCGTTCAACGCGAACGTTGTTAACCACTTGCGTTACCCCACCGGTGGTGGAAGCAGCACGCAAGATCGCATCCAACTGACCTTGGTTCGCGACAGCTCCGTCGATGATGACTTTGCCGTTTTCAACACTCAAGTTGATATCAAATCCCTTGAGGCTGCCAGCCGACTGCTGTTGTTTCAAAGTGGTGATGATGGCATCGGCGATCTCGCGATCTCCACCGAACGCCGTCATAGGTGCAGCGGCGGTCAGCGAGGCGATCGCCATGCCCATAAAAAATCGTCGCATGGAAACCCTCCTACGGTTTTTTTGCGGGAAAAACGGCGCTTTGGAGCTGTGATCTAACCTCAGCACCTGCAAACTTCCTCGCCAGTCGTATGGGAGGGGATTTTCTAACCAGCCGTATAAGCGTACGCTCTCCGCGGATCGCTCACGGCTGGTGGAAGAGGCCCCCCTCGTACTACCAGACTCATGGTTTGCGAATACACTCCTATGTTTCGGCACTTGCTCCTCGGAAGCGAAGAGTTTTTACCAATTTTGACGAGCATTACGGTGATTCACCCCATTCCGCCCTTGACTTCCCCCCCAATGTTTTTCCAACTCGCACAACACCCGGGATCGGTAAACTTACCGCAATCCGAAAACTTACCGTAAACACCCCAGACTCCCATGCAGTTCCAAGTTTTAGTGCACCTTTCCGACGACATCTCTCCTATGGATTTCCCTCAATTGCCAGCAATCCTTGAGAAGATGGCATCGGACGAAGGTGTTCTCCGAGGACGCATCTCGGTCGCCCTCCTCTCCGACCCAG
>CAYMXM010000812.1:0-1977 GCA_964394065.1 uncultured Pirellula sp.
CTGTCCCTCGCTTACGCCACGGGTTGTGATGGGGGGACGCTTCGCGTCCCCCCTTGACTCCGTGGTGTCAGGCCACCTCGGGTCACGATTGCTACTTCAGCTCGGTCTTTCGGATTCCCTTTCCTGCGAGGATTCCGGTGACTTGTCCTTGGTAGACGGCGAATTTTCCTGCGACTAGTACGTGGGAGATCCCTGTCGGTGGGAGATATGGTTGATTGTAGGTCGCTTGGTCGATAAAGGTCTCGGGGGCGAAGACCACCAAGTCGGCTACTAACCCAGCCTCAACCAATCCGCGATCCTTGAGTCCTAAGATCTCCGCAGGGAGTCCCGAGCAAGATCGAATCGCATCGGCCAGGGGCATCAACTCCAGGTCGCGCGCGTACCGTCCGATTTTGCGAGGAAAGGTACCGAACGAGCGAGGGTGAGGTTGCAGCTTCGAGGGGACCTTGGCTCCACCGTCGCTTGCGGTCGCGACCCACTTCACGGGCATCGCGAGGCGCATATCGTTTTCATCCATTCCGAAGTTGACGACTTGAGCGCCACCGTTTCGCTGGATCATTACGACTACATCCACGATCGGAATCCCCTCGCCTTGAGAGATTTCATCGAGGGATCGCCCGATCCACTTCGGGTTGTAACTGCAAGATGCCAGTTGAATGCGAGAGCTGGTCCCGATCTTCTCTTCCAATTCCGCTCGGAGACGAGCTCCCTCTTCTGGATCGTCGATCCGTTTCTTGAGTGCCGACGCTCCTCCATCGCGAGACCAAGTTGGGAAAAGGGTCGCTTCCAACGAAGTGCTTGAGGCAGGATAGGGGTATTGATCTGCAGTTACCTTCAACCCTTCCTTGCGAGCTTCTTCGATCCTTTGAAGTGCGAATCGCATCGTTCCCCAATTGGCTTTCCCACTCGCTTTGAGGTGGGAGACGTGGACGGGGAGTTCTGCTTCGCGTCCGATTCGAACTGCTTCGTCGATGCTATCGAGGAGTCCGGCTCCTTCGCTTCGGATGTGGCTGGCATAGATTCCACCATGCTTGCTGACGACGCGAGAGATCTCGATCAATTCCTCGGTGGGTGTGAAGGTGCCGGGGACGTAGATCAATCCGGTCGACATTCCGAAAGCTCCATCGGTCATCGCTTTCTCTGCCAACTCGATCATCTTGGCCATCTCTTGCGGTGTTGCGTCTCTTCGCGAAGAGCCCATCACTTGGCGACGCAAGGAACCTTGAGGGAGGAGATGGGCCACGTGCGTTCCTGCCCCTTCCTTGTCGACCGATTTCAGATAAGTATCGACATCGACATGCCCACCACCGCAGTTCCCAGTGACGATCGTCGTGCATCCCTGCAACAGATAGTTCGCGTTGGTTCGGGTATCCTTCTTGAGAATCGGCTCATCGCTGTGATTGTGAAGATCGATAAACCCTGGTGCGATCACTAATCCGGTGCAATCGATCACCTGCTCGGCTTCGATCGGGTCTCCAGCGGCAACATAAGCGATCCGCCCTTCTCGAATGCCGACATGCCCTTGCAGGGGCTCGCTCCCATCCCCGCGGTGGATGGTTCCATGGAGCAATGCGACTTCGTATCGCACCTCTTCGGCAAAGAGGAATGATGGGCTGGAAACGGCAACCATCAAGATTGCAGCTTTGAGAATTCTTCGGGCGCGTCGTTGGATGGTTTGGTGCATCGGCTTGGAGGTCATGGTTCTAGGCCTTGGACTTTGGGGGTTCGACGATAGGGCAGGGTGGGGAAGTTGCCGGTAGGAAGAGGAGTTGGTACTCACGGCAATCACGGCGACATGGGAGAAAAAAGAGTATATCACAAGTTGGATATCACTGCCGCGTAGCGGGGCTCGGGCGGCTCGCCCGAGATAGTAACATTGGGTTACATCGGCATCTTCACCACTCTCCTGTTGGCCTCCGTTTTACTCGTACTCGTACTCGAATCTCGACGAGTACGAGTACCGCTGCGCTGAGTACG
>CAYMXM010000813.1:0-1977 GCA_964394065.1 uncultured Pirellula sp.
GTGGGGCCAGCCCCACGCCTAAGTTCGAGACGCCCCTACCCGGGGCTACCTCCTTACACGAATAAAAGCGCTACGACGATGTCTAGAAAAAGAAAACAAAATCGTGTAGAAGCTCAACGGGTGCATGAGAACAAGTCGGGGCTTCCACATTGGCTATATGGATCTTCGAAACCAGATCTACATGCGCTAATCACCGACGTTAAAAATGGTGATCTTGACGCGATCAGCTTTGCGGTTGGATTCCTCGAAGAAGACAGTCGAGGCTTGTGGCACAACCGGGCGCGCGCGAAGCTTTGCCGACATTTCAGAAGTGTTCCTCCTAGCAAGAAGGAGATCGAACGTATCGCCACTGCGATCGCTTGCAAGCTGATCTTGGGAAAGACTGACCAACAGTTCACAGATCAATTGCGATTCGCCATTCGTCATGCGCCCGATCTCATCCGCCGAGCTGCAACGATCGCGGTCGAAATGGAATTGCAATACATCCGAAACTATGGGTACTGGATCCTGTGGCAACTGCGCATCAACGAAAAACGAAATTAAAAGCTCAGCTATCCGTGTCTTCCGTGTGATCCGTGGTTCAATAAAATGGTTCATTAAAAATCCCCCAAACGAATCAGATATCGCTTTTGTCCGAACAAGCCCTATGATTACCAGCGTTGAACCAATCTCGCAAATCCAGAAAGGATAGTGACATGACCAAGGCCTTCGCTGCCCAAGCCTCGAACAGCCCTCTCGCACCCCATACGATCTCCCGTCGTGAGCCGTTGCCGAGCGATGTTCAGATCGAGATCCTCTACTGCGGCGTTTGTCATTCGGACTTGCATCAAGCTCGAGATGAATGGCACGATGCGGCACCGACCGTATACCCATGTGTCCCCGGGCACGAAATCGTCGGTCGTGTCACCCAAGTTGGTAACTCCGTAACAAAGTTCCAGGTGGGAGACTTGGCCGCGGTTGGTTGCATGGTCGATTCTTGCCGAGAATGCCCGAACTGCAAAAAGGGGCTTGAGCAATACTGCCATCAATTTCCGACGATGACCTACAACGGTCCGGACAAACACTCCGGTGGCGTTACCTACGGTGGATATTCCGATTCCATCGTCGTTGATGAATCCTACGTGCTGCGAGTTTCAGAAAAGGCGGACCTCGCTGCAACCGCACCCCTCCTTTGTGCCGGTATCACCACCTACTCACCGTTGCGGCACTGGAAGGTCAGTCCCGGTCAGAAGGTGGGTATCGTCGGGCTTGGAGGGCTCGGCCACATGGGTGTGAAGTTCGCATCCGCCTTCGGTGCCCATGTCGTTCTCTTCACCACCTCACCCTCGAAGATCGAGGATGGCAAACGACTTGGAGCCAACGAAGTCGTGGTATCGAAGAACTCAGACGAGATGAAACGGCACGTTCAGAGTTTCGATTTTATTCTCGATTGCGTATCCGCTGAGCACGACATCAACGCCTACCTGCAGCTCCTGAAACTTGACGGCACCCTCTGCCTCGTCGGAGCCCCCGAAAAGCCACTCCCCATCGCAGCGTTCAACATGCTGTTGCCCCGCAAACAGTTCGCTGGTTCTGGAATCGGTGGCATCGCCGAAACTCAAGAGATGCTGGACTTCTGTGCAGAGCGGGGAATCACAAGTGACGTGGAAGTGATCCCGATTCAGAAGATCAACGAAGCCTACGATCGGTTGCTGAAAGGGGACGTGAAATATCGCTTCGTGATCGATATGGCATCGATTAAGACAACGATGTGAAACGATTTTTCGAGGGTTTGTTTTTAACCGCAGGGGACGCGGAGGTTCGCAGAGGAATACTCGAGAGGGGATAGAATGTTTCGCATCCTTCTTCGATATCCCCCAGGGATTGCAGCCTTAGCCGGCGGTAAACGCTGGGTTGTCAAAACGTTGGTATTGTGGGGATTCTAGGTTTGCGCAAGTTTCGTTCTCTGATTCGCTTCTTGTCCGACCGGGGCTCGTC
>CAYMXM010000814.1:0-1977 GCA_964394065.1 uncultured Pirellula sp.
TCACTTTCCTTGTTTCACAAACTCATCTCGACTCAACTCGCCGTCGCCGTTCTTGTCGAACCGTTCGAATCGAGCGGGAGCTTTTGCGTCGTTCTTGAGAGCTGAAAGAAACTCTTCGCGAGTCAACTTGCCATCCCCGTTTCGATCCCGGCGATCGAACATCGCATTCCGATCCGAGGTTGGAGCTGCGGTCGGAGCGGGAGTTGCATTTTCCTTCCACTGCGGCTTCGCCTCCGGGTGGGTCGCCAACTGCTTCTGCAATTGAGCGACTACTTCCGGTTTTTCACTCGCAAGGTTCTTCCTTTCGAGGGGATCCGATTCGTAATCGTAGAGCTCGAACTCAGCCGACTCGGCTGATTGTCCCGGGACTTTCCACTCCACCATTCGATAACGGGAAGTACGAATCGATCGACCGATCAAGGAGCCTTTGTCAGCGGCATTGCGAGGATAGACATGGATCGCGTGGTCTCGATGATGAACCCCTGTGTCCTGCAGCGTCTTCGCAAAGCTCTTTCCATCGAGCGTCGCAGGGGCAGGGAGACCTGCTAGTTCGGCAAGAGTTGGATAGATGTCGACCGTCTCGGTGAGAGCTTTGGTATGGGCTCCCTTGACTCCTCCAGGAGCAGAGACGATCAGCGGGATGCGGGCTGCTTGTTCGTAATTCGTATGCTTGCACCAGATTCCATGATCTCCGAGATGCCAACCGTGATCTCCCCAAAGAACGACGATGGTGTTCTTCGTCAGTTGAAGTCGATCCAGTTCGTCAAGAACCTTGCCAATTTGTGCATCGGTATAGCTGATCGCAGCATAGTATCCGTGAATCAATTTTCGTTGAGCCTCTTCGGAGACGCTCCCCTGCTTGGGCATCCCTTTGTAGTTTCGGAGTTCGCCAAAGTTCGATGGCGCGTAAGAAGGAGCTCCTTCGGGGGGCGTTTGAACTTCCGCAAGTGGAATCTTTTGAGGGTCGTACAGATCCCAGTACTTTGTCGGCGCAACGAAGGGTAGGTGAGGTCTGATAAATCCAACTCCGAGGAAGAAAGGTTTCTGAGGAGTCTCGTTCAGTTGTTGTAAACGTGCGATCGCTTCGTCGGCGATCTTACCGTCACCATAATAGTTGTCTTCTACCTCTGCCGATTCCGTCGGTGTCCCCCGTTCCGAAGTACCATCCGGTTCGCTTTCTTTCAGCGCATACTGATTCCCCTTTGGGCGGAACGAAGGAACGCTCCAACTTTGTTCATCGTCGCCGTTTCCATGTCCGACGTGAAAGATTTTCCCCAGGGATGCGGTGTGGTAGTTGTGTTGTTTAAAGAATTCGGCGACGGTGACCGCGTTGGGTTTCGTCTTGCGGAAGTTCGTTCCGAGATCGTAGATCCCCAGCGTTTGAGGGCGAAGCCCTGTCATCAACGAGTTGCGGGAAGGGGAGCATACGGCTTGATTGCAGTAAGCACTATCAAAGGTCAATCCACGGGATGCGAGTCGATCGATATTCGGCGTTTTGGCGATCGCGTCTCCGTAGCATCCGATCCAAGGTTTCAAATCATCGATGCAGATGAGCAAGACATTGGGTGGCTTCGGTTTCGAATCGTCTTGGGTGGGTTTCGCATTGGCGAATCCACTGGTGCCGACGAAAATCGCGATTGCAATTCCAATGGCAAACCGTGGAAGGGTTTGGAGGAAGCGAGTCTTCATGAGATTCACATAGGAAAGATGGTGATGGAGAGGGGTGAAGTTGTAGATATTGTATCAAAGTCCCGCTGGGCCATTTATCCAATCCTCGTTTCTATTGCAATCACCTTTACACCCAAAGCGACCACGGAGCACACCGTGGCAGGCTTGAGGGATGAGGCTTGAGAATTGAGGAAAAAGAGGGCTTCGCCCTTGGTTTTCGCAAGTTTCGTTCTTTGATTCGCTTCATGTCCGATCGGGGCTCGTCCCCGTCGGACACCGCTTTGGCGTCCTAGTAGGCGCTGCGCATTA
>CAYMXM010000815.1:0-1974 GCA_964394065.1 uncultured Pirellula sp.
ATTACGAATGCGGTGCTCTGCCAATTGAAGCTATGCCGGCGATTGTCTCACCCTACCTCCACTCTCTTGACCGCAGCGAATAACCACCGTGAATAACCACAGCGAGCAAAAGCCAGGCCAGTAGAGGATGGGATTTTTAGAATTGCATAGGATAATTTTCCAGACCAAGAATCGTCAAGGGCTAAGTTGACGGCAGGCCAAGGCGATGCAAACGGCTTTGCCTAGCTTTCCTTCCCCTACCTCCCCCACGCCTTCCCCCGTTTTTCCCTTGATTCGGACCCGATCGGGCTCAATTCCGAGAATATCGGCGATCCGATTCTGTATTTGTATCTTGAACGGAGAAATTTTGGGGCGTTCCAACTCGACGACGCAGTCGATCTGCACCAACTGCCACCCCTCTTTTCGGAATGCTTCAGCTGCGATCGCTAGCATTTCTCCGGAATCTCGCCCCCGATTTTCTGCTGCATCGTTCGGAAACAGCTCCCCGATATCAGGAAGCCCCGCCGCCCCGAGAACCGCATCGGTAATGGCGTGGAGAAGAACATCCGCGTCCGAGTGCCCCACAAAATGGAAGGGATAATCGAGGCGTACCCCTCCCAAGACCAAGTTCCCGCCAGGCTCGATGCGATGGGAGTCGGTCCCGAGACCGATCCGGATATCGTTCAGTGGATTCATTTAACTCCCACTGGATCAAAATACCCGGGTTCGTCACCCGTTTTCCACTTGATGTTGCAACCGATACTCGGTTTCTGCGCGTCCGCGACAGGGCGTCCCTCCAAGATGGCGTCGAGGGCAAGACGAAGATCAGACCCGTTAAGGGGCTTGTCGTTTTTGGGGCGAGAATCGTCGAGTTGACCTCGGTAGACGAGTTTCTGCTCGCCATCGAATACAAAGATATCTGGCGTACACGCAGCCCGATAAGTCTTCGCGACCGATTGGTCTTCATCGAGAAGATAGGGAAACTCGTAACCTTGACTCTCCGCTTCGAGGACCATGTTCTCGAAATTGTCATCTGGGTAAGCATCGGTGTCGTTGGAGTTGATCCCTACGAATCCAATCCCTTTTCCCATGTACTCTTTAGAAAGGCGAGCCAGTTCTGGGGCAACGTGCTTCACATAGGGACAATGATTGCACATGAAGATGACTACCAGTCCCTTCTTTCCTTGGAAGCTCGCCAACGAAGTCTTCGTTCCCTCCACACCTGGTAAATCGAACGCAGGGGCTTGAGTCCCCAGCGGAAGCATTGTACTAGCCGTTCGAACCATCTTCTCTATTTCCTTCCTTTGCCGTTGTAAACTGTTTCTTCGGTCACGACGCGATCCATGGAGATGTCGTGCTTTTCATGGGGAATCTCGTCGAATATCTGGCATTCGTATGCGAGGCCGATGATCGGCGTGTTCCCCCGGATTCGCTGCAGCATTCTATCGTAGTATCCCTTGCCGTGCCCTAGCCTAACACCAGATCGATCGAAGGCAACGCCTGGTGCGATGACTAGGTCGAGTTCGCCCGGGGAGATGCGTTTTACTTCCTGGTGTCGAAGATCCTTTCGCGGCTCGAGGATTCCATACGAGGCTGGTTCCAACTCATCCAAACGCTCGAGCCAAAAGAGTTCGAGTTCCCCTTCCACGCAATAGGGAACCACGATCTTCTTGGAGGAAGCTAGCCCCTCGATGATACCGCTTCGCGTGCGAACTTCATCTCGCACATCCATGTACCACAACACGCCTTCGGCTGCGAGATATTCGGGAAGTTTCAAAAGGGAATAAACGATCCGCTCGGAAATCTCTTCCTTGTTGGTCTGAAGTTGACGCCGCGCAAACGCCACAGCGCGGGCTGTTTGTTTACGGGTTTGAAGATCTTGAGGAGAGGGCATTTGAAGTTTGAAGTTTGAAGGAGGGGGCGTTCGTTGACAGGATCGTGGCCCGAAAATCACAACCCGTGGCGTAAGCGAGGGACAGCGCTGGCAACCAGACA
>CAYMXM010000816.1:0-1966 GCA_964394065.1 uncultured Pirellula sp.
GCGAGGGGAGCAGATATCTTAAAGCGCGGCGCGTTCTAGGGCGCCAAAGCGGTGTTCGACGGGGACAAGCCCCGGTCGGACAAGAAGCGATTCAGAGAGCGAAACTTGCGCAAACCTAATTCCCCACAACCCCAACTTTTTGACAGCCCAGGCCACCCGGTGCCTGCGCATTCCTGACGAGGAGCTACGTGCACTCGCGACGCTGTCTCTCGCTTACGCCACGGGTTGTGATGGGGGGACGCTTCGCATCCCCTGAGGTAAATGGAAGCGCCCCTCTTCCTCAAGTCTCAAGCCTCACCCCTCAAGCCTCAAGCCTGCTCTAGCCGAAAATCGGCTTTCGATCAGCGGTTGATTCAGCGGCCCAGTGGAAATCGACCACGTCCGGTTGATCCATTTGCCAAGTATAGAAAGCGGGTTGCTCGTCGATGATCGCGGGGAAGTCGACGATCCCGTCGTGGGCCGATCTGAGAATTACTCCCAAGGTCTCCAACTCGACGACATATGCGTCTAGATGCGCTGTCTCGCTTTTAAGATCCTCTTGAATCTCCGAAAGCTCGGCGTCGTAGAGATGAAAACGAGGCTTGCCATCGTTTCGGCGCACCATTCGCCGCAGATTCGACTTCCGCTCCGTGAGCTCGCGGTGGGAGAGGGCAATATCGGTGACAATCAATCGCAATAGCGGAAGCATCGCTCGTGCTTGTTCGATCGTGAATGTCTTTTTCGTAGTATAGGTGCCCATAGTCGTAGCCCCCCTCGCGGATGGTTTCCAGATGTACAGAGGTTACCGACATCTTTGGAAAAGGAAAAGTTCACTTGCCCCTTCCGATCGTCTAGTTGGGCCGATCGTCTAGTTGGGGCGAAATCGCTTCATCGTCTCAGCTCCTGGTTTTCCGTAAAAAGCTCCCGAAAAAAGGGACGCTATGCTCGGTTTTTCCTTGAAATTTGCTCCTCAACTCTATTGTTACTCGGGAAATCAAGCGTTCAACTGTCGACCTTCCCAGAAAACCGGGAATTTCGCTCCCAAGGATAGTGTGAATTCGTCGCAAACCTCCTCAACAATTTCAACGGTTATATGGCTTGAGCGCCGAACCGCTCCCAACGCCAAGGCTAGGTCGGCGATCTTGGCGATCCTCTTAGGTAACCCCTCAGAAAGCTCTTGGATTCGGGTGATTGCTTGCGCGTCGAAAATTTCTGGATCCCCACCCGCACCGCTGATCGCAAAATCGAAGTATTCCGCCACCAATTCGAGATCCCAAGCTGGAAGCTCGATGCGAAGATCGCTGTAATCGACCACCCATTTGGGAAGATCGACTAGAACCTCTTCATCCAACGCGAGAATCGAGGTTACACCAGGTATACGGGAAAGCCGCAAAAAGAGTTCTAACTGCGGCTCGGTCAACATCTTCGCGTCGTCGAAGAGAAGGATCGTATGGTGTCCTACCGTTCGCAAACTCGTCGCCATGTCGTGGATTCGCAAGAGATGCTCCTCGATCGAATGAACACCGATCGGAGAATCTGGGTCGAGCTGCAAAACCGCTTGATGGGTGAGAGCTAACGGAGACTGCCCCAAAAAATTCAAGAGGCAGAGATGCTCGTCGGTCGCGAGAAAAAAGCGAGTTTGAATCAACTGTCGAAGGAGGGTCGTTTTGCCGGAACCACCAGGCCCGATCAGCAACCCTAATTGTTTGCGCTGCGAGATGAGGAAATCGCAACGACGGATAGCCTCATCCACAGTCCCCGAGAGCATCACATCGCGGACCGTCTGGGGA
The DNA here is from genome assembly GCA_964394065.1 of uncultured Pirellula sp. GTDB lineage: Bacteria > Planctomycetota > Planctomycetia > Pirellulales > Pirellulaceae > JBKCUI01. The sequence continues at coordinate 1,770 of CAYMXM010000816.1, forward strand.
GGACCAAATGGACTCGACTTCAGTTTCCAGTAATTTAAATGATTCATAAGATCTCACTTCTACCCCTCACCCCCAGCCTGGCCTGACGCATCGGAGGCAAGCTGGGGAGACTGGATGGAGTTGTCGAGTTAAAAATGGTTATGTTTTTGGTAGCCCCGGTAGGGGCGTCTCGAACTTAGGCGTGGGCCTTGGCCCAC
>CAYMXM010000817.1:0-1964 GCA_964394065.1 uncultured Pirellula sp.
TGAGGCACGAAGGGCGTGCTGTGAAACCTTGGATGGATGCGTGGTTGCCAGCGCTATCCCTCGCTTACGCCACGGGTTGTGATTTTCGGGCCTCGCTTACGCGTCGGCCAAACTACACAAACACTTTATATTCGCGACGATACCGTCAGGCCAGGCTGGGGGTGAGGGGAGGAAATTCCATGAGCTATAAAGAGAATTTGCCCGTCGAATCGCAATTGGTGCTCGAACCGTCACTCGACCCCCAAACGCTGCTAGAGGCGTTCGGCAAACACCGTTTCCAACGCCCCGCTTCCACGATGCACGCGATGGAAGAGCTCTCAAAAGAGGATGTCTCTATCCTCTCTGACGAGAAGTGCCGCTACTTTTTAGCTCAGATCGCTCCAGAGCTTCTTCAGCAGATCGGCAAGACTCCAGCTCCCGACGCGACGTTAGAGAACTTGGTGCAGGCGAGTCGATCGATCGGAGGGAAGGGGATTCTTTGGGAGCTGTTCCAAGTTCACAAACCGAGCATGGATCTCTATGTAAGGTTGTGCGGTGCCAGCCCCTATCTCCTCTCGATCTTGATCAACAACCCAGGGATGATCGATGAACTTCTCGACTCCCTCATGCTCTCCCACTTGCCGACCTTAGAGCAGTTGGAATCTCTCGTCAACGATCTATGTCGAGGGAGCAGCGATCTCCTTCAGATCCTTTACGCTTTCAAGATTGCGATGCATCTGAACGTCGGTGTGCGAGATGTCTTGGGGAAAGATTCGATCGGGGAGACGCATCGAGCCCTTACCGATATCGCGGACGTTTGCCTCCATAGGATCGTGGACAAGGCGTTCGACGGGCTCCTTGCAAAGCACGGAGCACCGATGGGTTCTCATGGGAGCGTTTCTCCCTTCACAATCCTCACCTTTGGCAAGTACGGTGGTCGAGAGCCCAACTACCACAGCGACATGACCCTTCTTTGCGTATACGGTTCCGAAGGAAAGACGGAAGCTCTCCCGGGGGCTGCCCACCGAATCACGCCTCTCAACAACTCGGAGTTCTTTCATCTTCTTGCACAACGTGTTGGCCAAGATTTGAACAAGGCCGGAAAGAACGGACGTCTCTACGAAGCAAAATTCTGGAACATCACCAACGGCCCTCATGCCCCGCTGGCATGGAACCTGGAGGTCCTCCGGGATTACTTCCTGAAGCACCCGATGACTTGGAGTCAGAAGCTCGCGCTTTGCAAAGGGCGGGTTGTTTACGGATCCCCTACTTTCGGGATTCATGTGCACAGCATCTTGCAAAGTGTTATGACGCAACATCGTTGGCAAGTGATCGACGAGGTGCAGATGAAGGAGGGACGAGCTGCGTTGGAATCGACCGCGAGCGAACAGAACATCAAACGGGGAGTCGGTGGAACGCTCGACATCGAATGGTTAGCCCAAGCCCTCACGCAGCGAAACTCTCTATCGGTTGCGCAGTGGGAGCCCCCGAGCACCTTCAACTTACTCTCGCGACTCTCTGAGTATCGGATCATCTCGCCGGAAGATGCGAAGCAACTTCGGGAGAACTATGATTTTCTTAGACGTGTCGAGTCGGGCTTGAGGCTGATGAACACCTCGGCACGCCATGATATTCCGATCGATGCATTGGATCGGAATCGGCTGGCCTATGTCCTCAACCTACCGAGCTCTTCTGAGCTGATCGATAGAATCGAACAATGCCGGCGATCGAATCGGGAGTTGTTTGAGAAGTATTTGGGGGCGGAATAGAGTGGGGGGAACCACGGAATACACGGAAGGGAAGGCTTAAGGGATAAGGCTAAAGGCTTAAGGAAGAAGAAAAGAGAGATAGAGTGGGATTGAGAGATAGGAGGAGGGGTTGGCCTTGGGCTGTCAAAAAGTTGGTGATGTGAAGGATTGGCTTTGCGCAAGTTTTGTTCTCTGGCTCGCTCCTTGTCCGATCGGGGCTCGTCCCCGTCGGACACC
>CAYMXM010000818.1:0-1959 GCA_964394065.1 uncultured Pirellula sp.
CGTGCCTCAGGGACGTGCCACCCAACGCCAGAGATATTCCCGACAAGGTCTACGTGCACTCGCGACGCTGTCCCTCGCTTACGCCACGGGTTGTGATGGGGCGAAGCCCTCTTCTTCCTCAAGTCTCAAGCCTCACCCCTCAAGCCTTACTTAGTAAGATTCGTTCGATTCGTGGTTAGTTCAATGTTCATTCAATTGCCCCCGGTGAAAACTTGATCTCTTCACCCAATACGGGGAGAATGATCAAAGCCCCAAGCCTTCCTCGAATCTCAGAGGTTCCTTCCGTTGTCACGAACCGAGAACTTTTTTCGATCGAACCCTATTCGCTTCTGTCGTGAAGCGGGGCTTTGGCTCCTCTCTTTTCTTTGTTACCTAGCTGCCCCATCGACTCTTTGGGCGATCGAGGAAACCAAAGATCATGCATCGGAGGAGGAAGCTTCTCAAATTGCCGATAGCGTTCGAACGCAATTTGCAGAACTCTTCCGAAAGATGTCCCCTGAGGCCAAACGGGGGTATGCCAACCTTCTTGCCAACGTCTACTTGCCCAGCGACTTCGACGAAGAAGTTGTGCGACAACTGGATTCCGCCGCAGAGGTCGCGCTTCCTCTGTCCGATTATCCAGTACCCACAAACTCCTCCGAGAGGTTCATCGCTCGATATGGATTGTCCCCTCGACCAGGAGAAGAGAAGAGTGGACGTCCGCTTCAATATGTCGTCACCTCGACTGGCAGTTACGTCATGAATTGCTTCGCGTGTCACGGTGGGAATCTGCATGGAGCTTCGTACCCAGGAGCTCCGAACACTCTCTACCAACTCGCATCCCTAACCGAAGATGTCCGGAGATCCAAAATTCAGCTCGGCAAAAAACTGACCCACATGGATGTTGGTTCCGTCTTCATGCCTCTCGGGGAATCGGTAGGGACCAGCAATGCCGTCATGTTTGGAGTCGCGTTGATGAACTATCGAGACGCGGATTTGAACATCCATATCGATCGAGCACCGGCCTCGATGCTTCATCATGATATGGATGCCCCGCCGTGGTGGCATTTTTATCGCAAGAGCCACATCTATCTCGATGGGTTCGCTGAGAAGGGACATCGGGGACTGATGCAGTTCATGCTCGTCAAACAAAACGGCCCGAAACAGTTTCAGCGGTGGGAAGAAGACTTCCGCGACATCTACGCATTTCTAGAGGAACTGCGTCCTCCCAAGTATCCTCTCCCGATCGATCTTGAGCGAGCCGATCGAGGGAAGCTGGTTTTCGAAACAAACTGCGCGTCGTGCCATGGTACCTATGGTGCGAACAGCGCGTATCCAGAGGTGCGCGTTCCTGTCGATGATGTACAAACCGATCCGGTCCGATGGCAATCGTTGAGCGCGCACCATCGCAAGCTGTATGCTGATAGTTGGTTTGCTCACTATGGAACGCAAGAAACTCACGTGGAAGCGGAGGGCTACGTCGCTCCTCCCCTGGATGGCGTTTGGGCCTCTGCACCTTATTTGCACAACGGGAGCGTTCCAACATTGTGGCATCTGCTGAATCCAGAAGCGCGTCCCAAGGTTTGGAAGCGAACAGCCCTCGCGCTCGATACCGAAAAGATGGGGCTAACGATTGAAGAGTTGGATGCCGTCCCCACGAGGCTTCCTCCCTATCAACGACGGTTGTACTTCAACAGCCAGATCAAGGGGAAATCTTCCCAAGGGCACGACTACCCTAACGTGTTAACGGAAGAAGAAAAGCGAGATGTGCTGGAGTATTTGAAGACATTGTAGGGGAGAGGCTTAAGACTTAAGACTTAAGGTCAGAGGGGGAGGACCCCGGGGGGAGCTCACGCATCGGCGTTAAGGGGTAGGACGCGAAGCGTCCCCCCTTAGGAACTGTCCTGAAATAACTTCCCGATCCGAACAAGCCTGGAGATCGCAGCGCACTTAAGATTTTGGCTCCCTTCGCCCCCTTTG
>CAYMXM010000819.1:0-1957 GCA_964394065.1 uncultured Pirellula sp.
AAGGACCCGATAACGGAACGTGATCGATTCTCCTTTCTTCATTTCGTAGCCACCCGCTTTCTCCCCCTTAGGTGGGTTCTCCATTTTTGGAAAATCCTTCACTCCGAATGCGTTATGCGCAAAGAGTCCATAGGTTCGGACGTGCCAGCGACCTTCGGCCCCAAAGCTGGTCGGATGGATCAAGATTGCAATTCCGTATTCTTTGTCTTCGTTCTTGCTCGCCTTTCCTGAGTAATCCACCCACTTCGCCGGATAGCCCCACGTCTCCCCATTCTTTTTACCGTTGCTCGCAAGAATGCGCCCTGCTCCCGCATCGACCTTCATCGCCTCCGGTACGCGGATGGCGAACATACCTTCTTTCGTATCGCCGAAGTGCAAGTCTTTCGCCGCAGTCAATGTGTAGTAGCAATCGATCGCACGCTCCTGAGCATCTCCATGGATGACATAGGTCGCTTCGGATTCCGCTAAGAGTTCGGTCGAGTCATCGCAGCCGAAAGAAAGATCGGTAGAGACGGGGGAGGTGTCCTTGATCCCTCCCTTCCAAAGATTCTTCGCGCCTATCGTCACGCCGGAAGAAGTGACCTCCACTGTCGGATCTCCCACTTGGCATATAAACCCAGCCCCTTTTCCTTCCGCCCAGAGATCGAACTGGTTGATCTCGCCAAAGTTCATCCACAATCCACGATGGTGCGGGTGGTCATGCTTTTCGTCGACCGAGTCGGGAACCATCGGATAGGCTCGGGTCATGGAAACACTGTCAGGACCGTGGATCGGCCAGAGAATCGGTTTCGAACCAGAACGATACTGATAGCTTGTCACCAGCTTCCCGTCATCCAGAACATCAACCTTATCCCCATGGCGTTGGACCGAGTATTGGTTCTCGCCGACGATAGAGGTAGCAGTTGTGGATGCCGCCCATTGGATTCCTTGAATGATCGCTCGGAGGAATACCGGATCGGTAAAGGTTTCGTTCGAGTGTCCGTAAGTGGTCCCGAAGACCCGTCCCTTGCCGTATTGATTAGTCCAATAAACAGGATATTCCTTCCCATCTCGCTCGCTAGGTGAGGTGGCCAACACGGTGGTTTTGGGCCATACCTTCTCGATGATGTAAAGTTCGTCTTTGGCCGATTTGTATCCTTCGGTCGGAAAGTCCCTCATGATCGGATGGTTCGGCTGGGTTACCTTCACAGGGTAATGGCTCTGATGATCGTGCCGACGGGTGGTCACCCCCAAGAACTCGCGCCAATCATCGATATTCGCCGAACGATAGGTGTGCATCGCACAGTGGATGACCAACGCGTTGACACCGTCGAAATGGGGTTTGGTGATCGAACGAATGTAGTCGGGATCGTCGGTGTCTGCGAAGCACTCGTTGTGAACGACGACATCGAATCCTTCGTACCAAGTTTCATTCTTGTAGAAGTCGATCATCGCCCTGGTCCCTTTCCCCCCCTGATCCACGACCGTCCACGCAATCGGAACCTGATGTTCTTTTGCTGCTAACTGCAACGCCTTGGTTTGGAAGTCATAGTCGTGGCAGCATCCCCCCGTGATCAGCAAGACTTCGATCGGTTTCGCTTTGGGAACCGCGTCCTCTTGAGCAAAAATTTGCACCGAAGCCATGGAGCAAGCAAGCCCGAATAGGAGGTAAACTCTCCACGACAAACAACGGCTTGAGAGAGTCAGGAAGGTGAGTAGTTTGAGGGAGTTTGAATGCATGGGAGGACTACAACCTAGAGCATAAGACAGACGGGTAGTTGAGTAGCGAGGGATGCCATTATATTCCAATTTCAGTTCTGAAAGCTACCGAGGGGACAAGAGTATGCGTGCTAGGTGCAATGTCTCGAAACAACTTCCCGATTTTGGGCGTCCTAGCAGGCGTTCCCCCTCTTTTCGTACTCGTACTCGTACTCGTACTCGAATCTCGACGAGTACGAGTACCGCTGCGCTGAGTACG
>CAYMXM010000820.1:0-1956 GCA_964394065.1 uncultured Pirellula sp.
CCTCACCCCCGGCCCCTCTCCCCGAAGCGGGGCGAGGGGAGCGGAGATCTAGAACGCAGCGCGTGCCGGGACTAAATCTAGAAGTAACAACTCCCTTTCTATTCGCCTCCAACAAATCCACCTTCCCTCAAATCCAACCTCAACAAATCGATGGACCTTCTAAAACCCTCCTTGAGTTCCTTGGTGCGAATGGGCGTGTTCCTCGCATTCCTTACCACCCATGCTCTCCTGCTCCATCCCGACGCCGCTGCCCAGGATCAGGAAGAAAAGCTCCCCACTCTATCTCGGGAGTATCGAGGGGTCTGGGTTGCTTCGGTGGAGAATATCGATTGGCCGAGCAAGCCCGGGCTGTCCGTTCCCGAGCAACAAAAAGAGATCTTGGACATCCTCGATAAGACGCAAGAACTTCGAATGAACTTCGTCGTGTTGCAAATTCGGACCAGTTGCGACGCGTTCTACGAGAGCCCCTATGAGCCGTGGAGCTACTACTTAACCGGAGAGCAAGGAAAAAAGCCCGAACCCTACTACGATCCATTGGTTTACTGGATCGAAGAATCCCACAAGCGAGGGCTTGAGCTACACGCTTGGTTCAATCCGTTTCGCGCCAAAGCCAGCGGTGCTTCCTACCAAGTCGCCGATTCGCATATCAGCAAAACAAAACCGGAATTGGTAAAGAAGTATGGAAACGATAAGACAAGCTATTTGTGGCTCGATCCAGGTGAAGAGGAGGCGCGAGCCCATTCCCTGCGGGTCTTTCTAGACGTTGTGCAACGATACGACATCGATGGGGTTCATATCGATGATTACTTCTACCCATACCCTGTCGATCAGATTCCCTTCCCCGACGGTCCTGCATGGGAAAAATATCTGCAAGGTGGTGGCAAGGGAAATAGGGACGACTGGCGTCGCGAATCGATGAACGCCTTCATCGAGCAGCTCTATACCGACATCAAAAAGACGAAACCCCACGTCAAATTCGGTATCAGCCCGTTCGGGATCTGGAAACCCGGATATCCAGCGAGCGTTGCCGGCATGTCCCAATACGACCTGCTCTACGCGGACGCTAAGCTCTGGCTCAATCGCGGATGGTGCGATTACTACACACCGCAACTCTACTGGTCGATCACCGCTCGTCAACAGAGCTTTCCTGCATTGTTGGCTTGGTGGATCGGAGAGAACGAACAATCGCGACACATTGCACCGGGGCTCTACACAGGCCGCATTCGGAATCCGAGTCGTGGATATACCGTCGATCAACTCGAAAGCCAAATCTATGTTGCTCGCCACATGCCAGGAAGCCACGGAACCATACACTTCAGCATGAAATCGCTTCAACGAAACTCCGAGGGGATCGCCGACCGATTGAAGGAGAATGCCTACCTCGAACCGGCGATTCTTCCAGCTTGCGATTGGATCGATTCGGAACCACCCGCTGCACCGAAGGCTTCGCTCGATCCCTCCGATGCGTCACGGCTGACGGTGACGGCCGGTAGTGACGAATCGATCCGAAAGTGGGGAATCTATCGCAAAGTGGGGGATCGCTGGAACGTACAAATCGTAGGTGCAACCTCTACCACTCTACCCGTTCAATCGGGAGAAGCGAAGCCGACCAAGATTGCGGTGACCGCTTTCGATGGCGGAGGAAACGAAAGCAAGCCAACGTTTGTGGAAGTGCCAATGTAGAACGGAATTCATTCCGTTAAACAACGCTTCCAGTCAACGCCGCCGTCAGCGCTGTGAGCCGGTCTCTACCTCATGGCTGTTCAAGCGCCCCGTTGGTGCTGAGAGCCTCTCGCCACCTGCGGAGGCTTCGAGAGCCCTGAGAAGGAGGTAGGCTCACGGCGCGGGCAGGGGCTTTTAATGGAAATGTTGTTTAACGGAATGAATTCCGTTCTACATTGGCCGCCGTCAGCGCTGTGAGCCGGTCTCTACCTCATGGCTGTTCAAGCGCCCCGT
>CAYMXM010000821.1:0-1949 GCA_964394065.1 uncultured Pirellula sp.
CATCACAACCCGTGGCGTAAGCGAGGGACAGCGTCGCGAGTGCACGTAGCCCCTGCTGGGGATGTCCCAGGCGTCGGGGGGCACGCTCAGAGCGAAGCGATGGGCGTGGAGCCGGTCTCCAGCCGAGAATCATGATCGTCCACGCCCATCGCTTCGCTCTGAGCGTGCCACCCTGCAGCCTTCCCCTTACACCTTACCTCTCACAGCTCAAAGCTTGCTAAGGTAGCGGTCGCAATTCCAGTTTTCGGACGAACATTTCGGCGGCTTCCGTTTGGAGGAGAATTTTTCCCTGCTGAGGGAGGACTTCCGTCGCACGATTGACGACCACACCATTGACGAGGTAGGTCAACGTATCTCCTTTGGCATAGCACTCAAGCTTTGTCCATTCTTGCCCAGGGGAATCGACATCCTTTGGACCGCGGATACCGAGTTTGTCCGCCCAGTCGGGATCTCTTCCGAACCAATTGATTCGTCCCTTCGCAAACTTCTCGGCGGGAGCACCTTCTTTCCAGCAAGGTTCTCCGTCCCGGTCTCGTACGACTTCGCACGTCGCAGAGGCTTCCATTTGGTTTCCGTTTTCATCCTTGCCGCGCAGGACGAGGATGTCCCCAACCCCTCCTTCGATGATCTGAAACTCGACGGAGGTCATCCATGGCCCCGGAGCATCTTTTGTCCCACCAAAGTTCCCATCAGGGCCTTGGCAATGGAGAAGGAGTCCGCCATCTCGAGCGCGGTCGACTCGATTTCGCCATGTCTTTGTTCCCCAGCGGTATTCCATCACCAAGTAATAGTCCTTGTACTCGTTGCGAGTAATCAAACCACCGTAACCGTCTCCCGAGATACGAAGCGTTCCATCTTCCTGCACAGTAAAGACACCGCGTGGATCTTCGTGCTTGTCGTCCGTAAGCCAGATGTACCAGTGCTGGCTCAGATCTTTGGACAATAGAGAGATCGTCTCCCTGGGAGCAATCGCTTCCGCACTTTGTTTCGCTACAGCGGGTTTGGGGGACTCCGCGAGGGTGGGAAGACTAGGTAAAAGCCCCAAGCCTATGGCTGCGATGATTGCGAGTCTTTTGTGTTGCATCTGCTGAAATTCCTTGAGTTGCGATCCAAATCCTCTTGACGCCAACCGTTCGTTTTTGGCATTTCATTGGATTTGATGTGGTTTAGCACAAAGGGAATTATACATGAAAAATATTTGGTTCGGTGCGATCCTCGCATTGTCGTTGACAGGTTGTGCCACGATGAAGCAATCGGATACGTCGCGCACGGGGCTTGAGCAGCTACTCATTAGCAACGCCGTTGATCAATCGCTTGAAAAAGTAGACTTCCGCCCAATCGCAGGGGCGAAGGTGAATCTCAAAACCGACTTGCTCGATTGCGTGGACAAGAACTATATCATTCTGTCTGCAAAATCGAAGCTTCTCGCAACGCAGTGTACCTTAGTGGATAAAGCAGAGGATGCAGATGTCGTCGTCGAGATTGCGTCAGGCGGAGTGGGAACAGACCGGACGGAAATGGTTGTCGGCACTCCGGAGATCCCGCTTGGGATGATGGGGAGTGTTCCCAAGATCAACTTCTACGAGCGCAACAAAGCGATGGGGACTGCGAAGCTGGCGATCATCGCAACCGACGTGCAGAGCAAGCAACCGATTATCAACTCAGGGTTCGCTCTCGCGCGAAGCGACCATCAACACTGGACGATGTTCGGAGCGGGGCCCATTCTGTCGGGTAGCGTCGCGGATCAGATTCGGGATAACACCAATCACGTCGACGGTTTCATGATCCCCCCAGTTGCACGCACCGCTTCGCGGTAGTAGTGCAGGGGTGAGGCTTGAGGGATGAGGCTTGAGGAAGAATGAGGGGCTTCGCCCCTTAGGGGGAGAGTGGCTGGGGGTGGCCTGACGCATCGGCGCGAATATAAAGTGTTTGGGTAGTTTGGCCGACGC
>CAYMXM010000822.1:0-1947 GCA_964394065.1 uncultured Pirellula sp.
GCTGTCCCTCGCTTACGCCACGGGTTGTGATTTTTGGGCCTCGCTTACGCGTCGGGCTTCGGGCTTGTGTTGCAAAAGCTTCGCGTATAGAGATACCCTCTGAGCTATAGCCTATAGTTTAAAGCCCTCTGAGAGCCTCTCTCCGCATAAGGGGGGCTTCGAGTTCCCTGAAAAGGAGACCGGCTCACGGCGTAGGTAGGGGCTTTGAATAGAGACGTCGTTTAACGGAATGAATTCCGTTCTACCGTGACCCAACCCTCTGTAAAATATGCTATAACGGTCGCTCGCCTAACCACCTTACTCCCCCCCTCCGCTCACCTATCCCGGAGCTGTACCGTGTCTGCGAATGATTCGACCCCCGCTTCTTTGCCCCTCTCCGATCACGCTTGGTGGAAACAACTCAATGGGTATCATTGGTTTGTCTTTATCATGTCGACCTGTGCTTGGATGTTCGATTGCCTCGATCAGCAGCTGTTCATCCTGGCTCGAAACAATGCGATAACCGCCCTAGCACCTAATTTGGATGCTAAGGAGTATGGTGGCTATGCTACCGCGATCTTCATCGCCGGTTGGGCTATTGGAGGTTTGATCTTCGGTTCCATCGGAGACCGGATCGGACGAGCCAGGACGTTGGGAATCACCGTCTTTATGTATTCGATTAGCACAGGATTGAGTGCTCTATCTACCAATATTTGGGAGTTCTTCGGCTATCGACTCCTCACCGGTTTGGGGGTCGGTGGTGTCTTCGGGTTGGCCGTGGCTCTTGTCTCAGACAGTTTGCCAGAGCACGTTCGTACCAAGGCCCTGGCTTGGCTTCAAGCCTTATCGGCCGTCGGGAATGTGACCGCCGGGTTGATCAGCGTCGCCTTCTCGAAGGTGGACCCCAACGTTTCCTGGAAGTATCTGTTCCTCATCGGCGCAGCTCCCGCCTTTCTATGCATCTTCATCATGTTCCGAATGCGTGAACCGGAGAAATGGGTGCAAGCGAAGAAGGCGAGCAAAGAGGTCGGCGGAAAGAAGATGGGTTCCTACGCGAGTTTATTTGGAGAGCCTCGCTGGGCGAAACCTGCTCTTCTCGCAATGGTCCTTTGCGTCGCCGGTGTCATCGGGGTTTGGGGGGTCGGGTTCTTTAGCCCAGAACTCGTCGGTAGTGCACTCGACCAATCCCTTCGTGACGAAGGGCTCGAAGGGGAAGCGCTTCGGACGGCAAAAACGAAATGGACTGCGTTCGCACTGATCATCCAAAACATCGGAGCGTTTCTAGGAATGCTTACCTTCGGACGGGTGTCGCAAATAATCGGACGGAAGCCGGCATTCTACATCGGCACCTTCGCTGCGATGGGGGCGACAATTTTCTTCTTCCAGTGCTTTAAGACCCGAGCGGACATCTGGATGACGGGTGTGATGGGCTTCGCCCAGTTGTCCTTGTTGGCAGGGTATGCGATCTACCTCCCCGAGCTCTTCCCAACTCGATTGCGAAGTACCGGAACGAGCTTCTGCTACAACGTCGGTCGCTTCCTCGCAGCTACCGGGCCCTTCACCTTGGGGGTCCTCCATGCAAACCTAGCCAAGGCAGCTGTTTCCAAGCTTCCCGAAGGGGCGACCGAAGCCATGCAAGCGGCGGCGAAACTAGACGCTTTCCGTTACGCAGCTTGCTGCATGAGCGCCGTTTACTTGCTAGCCCTCTTCGTACTCCCATTTCTTCCGGAGACGAAAGGGAAGCCGCTTCCAGAGGATTGAGATTAAAGCTGTGAGCTTTGAGGTGTAAGGTATAAGCCAGAACACGTTCCCCTGCGGGGAACGTTGTGAGGCATTTTTTCGCAGGAAAACGGGTGTTGCATGTCCGACCGGGTATTGTCCCCGTCGGCCACCGCTTTGGCGTCCTAGAAAGCGTCGCGCTTTATACGCTCCGCTCCCCTCGCCCCTTTTAGGGGAGAGGGGCTGGGG
>CAYMXM010000823.1:0-1945 GCA_964394065.1 uncultured Pirellula sp.
GAGAGGTGGTACGAGTTGGGGCTATTGTTTCTCGCACTTCTTCCCCTCACCCCCAGCCCCTCTCCCCGAAGCGGGGCGAGCGGAGCAGATAACTATCGGTGCGATCCGTGGTTCTCTTCCAGCTCGAACATACCATGTAGCGTCTCGAATTCGCTACAATTGCCCTTATGAACCAAACGCCTGATGAAAAGAATCCTTCCCAACCGGATTCGAAGAAAAGGGAAGGAACGGATATCGTTCAATCTCCGCATGATCGGCTCCTCAACCGAGCGTTGATGCAGCGAGAATCAGCTCGAGAGCTGATCCGATCCCATTTACCCAGCGAGCTCGTTCAGTTCCTAAACCTCGAAACGCTTCAACAAGCCGACACGAGTTATATCGACGCCAATCTGAAGCGTCGATTTGCGGACCGACTTTTCTCGATCGATTGGGTGGACGATTTTCTTCTTTCTCCGGACGGTGCTTCTCGGCAGGTTTACTTGCTCGTGCTGGTAGATCACAAAAGTATCCCCGATAAGAATACGGTGATCCAGCTTCTGGGGTACATCGTCCGAATTTGGGAACATCAAATCGAGAACCATTTCCCTTTAACTCCGATCATTCCGTGGGTCATCTACAACGGGGTGTCGAGTTGGACGGTCGCCAAGAGCTTGCACGAATTGATTCCGGTCCCTGATGCGTGGAAACGCTATGTTCCCGGGCTGGAGTTGCCCATCCTGGATGTGAGCCGGATGGCTGACTCGGAAATGTCGGGGGAGCCGATTTTGAATGTTACCTTGATGTTGCTAAAATATGGAAGAGCCGCAGACTTGGAGGATTATCTGCGACCGGTGCTGCGAGATGTTGCAGATTAGTTCCGTGGACCTTGGGTAGCCAATCTGCTCGATACGATAAGGAAATACATAATGTCGGTGAATCCAGAGGTAGGAGAAGAGAAGGTTGATAACCTGTTTTACGAATTTTGGCCGGTGCAACCGGAACCTGGCTCTGTTGCCGACCAATTGCTAAAAAAGGGTATCGAGATCGGCGAACAACGTGGCGAACAACGTGGCGAACAACGTGGCGAACAACGTGGCATCCAGATCGGCAAGGTCCTTACACTGGAAGAGATCCTCGATCGCCCCCTGACTCCGCGGTCAGAGCTTGAGAAACAAACTCCCGAGGTTCTGAGCCTTCTGGTGGAAAAGCTCCAGCAAGATCTTCGCAATCGCTCCTAGCCTCTCCAATGTAGATCGGAATTCATTCCGAAAACCGCCGTTTTCATTCAAAGCCCCTAACTACGCAGTGAGCCGGTTTCTTGTTCAGGGCCGCTAATGGGAACCACGGACACGAAAGTGGGAGGCTAAAGACTTAAGGCTAAAGGTCAGAAGAAAAGGCGTTCACGTCAAGGAAGTCCAAGAAAGGAATATCTCTTATCCATCGCCTCTTCTCAGCGTCCCTGCGCCTCCGCGCCCCTTTTTGAATGAAACGCAGGAGGCGCAGAGACGCGGAGAAGAAGAGCAGATATCTGTTGGGATCAGGAAGAGAGACTCACGCCAAGGAGCAAAGGCGCTAAGAAAAGAAAACAAGGGCTCTTCCATTTGCGCCTTGGCGCCTTTGCGTGAGGCTCTTCTTTATCCGTGCCATCCGTGGAATCCGTGGTTCATTCAGTGAACCGCAGGGGGCGCAGAGAACCGCCGAGGGATTGGAAATCAAGCACGATTGCGAAGATCTTGCTGGAGCTTTTGCACGAGCAAGCTCAGTGCTTCGGGAGTTTGCTTTTCAAGTTCCGATTCGAGAGTCAGCGGGCGATCGAGGATCTCTTCCAGTGTAAGGATCTTGCCAATCAGGATGCCACGCCTTTCACCCCGTTCCTCGCCGATCTGGATGCCTTCTTCACGCCCTTCCTCTCGTCCTTCTTCGCGTGCCTCCTCTTTCGCAAACATCAACGCTGCCTTCCGATCTC
>CAYMXM010000824.1:0-1940 GCA_964394065.1 uncultured Pirellula sp.
CGCAGGAAGAATAAATATAAACACATGACGAAACCACGTGCGACCTTACGAAGGGAATTACGCAAAGAGTGCACCTGAAATGACTTAGAGACGACAGTGCCATTCAGGCCTGACCCCTTTGATCGGGCTCGAAAATCCCCCTTGCTACTCGCATACGATTTGATTCGTGACTCGCATAGATCGGCGACGGGCAAACGCTCCGGCGAGAACTCCGGCGAACCCGAGCAATGCAACCGACGATGGCTCGGGAACGGAAGAGATGCTGAACTGAAGCCGCAAGCGATTGTTGTTGGTCATAACCCACCGGAAATCGTCGACAGAGTACTCCTCTCCCAGTCCATGCACTTCCGCTACCTGCGGGAAGATGCCGGTTGCCGCATCCAACGGTGTTGCAAACAACATGGGAGGTTGCTCCAAGTTTAGAACGTAGTCTCCGTAAAAAACATTCATGGTTCTCTGCTGTCCAAGGTACGAGCTAAAGCCTTCGTCGATGCCTGAAAAATTCAGAATCGTCTGGACTCCTGAGCCGAAATTGAGATCTCCAGTAACGACGATATTGTCGGTGAGAATGGTTGGGCCACCGGACCAATTGGGAGTCCAATGAAGATTGAGCTCCAGAGTCGAGTCGCTTGCGAAGGTAAGCCCGCGCTGGAAATCGAGCACACCGAGAAAGCTAGGTAATGTCGCTCCCGACGTATCGCTGCCACGGATCCCAGGGCTAAGGATCCCCCCCGCTTCGATGGTAACCTCATCATGGAATTGAGCGATTCCAGACAAAATCGTATTCTGACCAACGCTTACATTTCCAGCGAACCTACTATCGAATGTAGGGGTAATCGTCGGAACGAAGTTTTCGTCGAACTCCACCTCGGTCGTGGGTCTGGTGTTTCCAAGTTCAAAGACCGCAAAGCTCTGGGGACTGCCATTGGTAGCAGGGGGAATGCCGGTCCTCAACTGAATATTCTGCGCACCAGTGACTCCCCCTTCTAGAATTAATTTCGCTTGAGGAGAGTTATTGATCAAGCTGAGCGTCGCCCCAGGGTGCGTTACCACTCGCGCGCGAATCGTCTGATGGTTGGTTACACCTACAGAGGGAGTACCTGTTAATCCGCCGCCCCTATTGATTTGGATGAACGCATTGGGAGAAGACACATTCCCGAGCGTGAGGGTTTGATTGCGACTCCCTCCTATAAAGTAAGCGGGGGTAGGTTGCGCATGTGTTGCAAAAAAACGGTGATAAAACGTTATTGAGGGTGCACTAGCGCCTGAAGTACCAGCGGAGGCTATTTGAACGGTATAAGTGGACGGGAAAGGGGCTGAAAAAGTATTCCCAAATCCAACATCCTCAGTACTCCCAGGAATGCCCGTGCCCCCCTGCCAGTTTTCTGGGGTTTGCCAGAATGCCTCAGGAATGGCCCCAATCCAAACTCGCTCGAGTGATGAGAGTTCGATATCCGGAAACGAAGATGACTGAGCTAGGAGGTTTGGAAGATAGAGAAAGATGCTAGCAAGTACCACGCTCCCTCGTAAACAACGTTTCCACATGTTGAACTCTTCTCTTTTCTACTTGTTACTCAAGTGATTAAGCTTACCGCTCAAGCTTTAGATTCTCCGGATGGCTTCTTTTGCACGATAAAGCTCAGTGTTCCGGATTGCAAGAAGCCCTCTCATGGTTTTGCTGACTTTTACAGAAAACTCCTTGGTGGTGTGAAGTGGCCGCCGTCCCCATCCCAACCCCGGTTCGTCCGCCAGAGTATTCGCCAATTGCAATCACCACGTTCCCTTACCAAGCGACCTCGCAACACACCAAACGTACCTTAGAGTTCAGCTCCCCTCGCCCCAAAAAGGGGCGAGGGGAGGGAATATCTAAAAGCGAGGCGCGCGTTAGGGCTCCAAAGCGGCGTCCGACGGGGCGGAACCCCGGTCGGACGGAAGAGCAT
>CAYMXM010000825.1:0-1937 GCA_964394065.1 uncultured Pirellula sp.
TAAGCGAGGGACAGCGTCGCGAGTGCACGTAGCCCTTGTCGGGAATATCAGGCGTCGGGTGGCACGTCCCTGAGGTACGAAGGGCGTGCTGTGAGACCTGGGATGGAGGTCTGGTTGCCAGCGCTGTCCCTCGCTTACGCCACGGGTTGTGATTTTCGGGCCTCGCTTACGCGTCGACCAAACTACCCAAAGCCATTTCTCGGGCGAGACGCCCGAGAAATGGCTTTAAGCAATCAAATCTTCGACGACTGTTCCGTGTACGTCGGTGAGACGGTAGCGTCTTCCTTGGAAGCGGTAGGTGAGCCGTTCGTGGTCGATGCCGAGGAGGTGGAGAATCGTTGCGTGGATGTCGTGGATGTGAACGGGATTGGAGACGATGTTGTAACCGAGTTCATCGGTCTCTCCGTAGACTAGTCCCGGTTTCATGCCTCCCCCTGCGAACCAGAGGGAAAAGCATCGGGGATGATGATCACGTCCAAAGTTGGTTTGGATTTTTCCTTGGCAGTAGTTAGTCCGGCCAAACTCCCCTCCCCATATCACCAACGTATCGTCGAGCATCCCTAATCGCTCTAGATCCTTGACGAGCGCCGCGCTCGGTTGATCCGTCTCCTTGCAGAGCTTCGGGAGTCCGCCGGGTAGTCCGCCGTGATGATCCCAGTCTTGATGGTACAGTTGAATAAACTGCACACCTCGTTCCGCAAGCCTTCTCGCCATGAGGCAGTTCGCGGCAAAGGTACCAGGAGTACCGACGTCGGGGCCGTAGCTTTCAAGAACCTCGGAGGATTCGTTGGAAAGATCCGCTACGTCGGGAATGCTCGATTGCATCGCATAGGCCATTTCGTAGTGTTCGATCCGATTCAGGATCTCTGTGTCCGGGATACTCTCGTATTGATGTTCGTGCAGTTCTCGCAAACGATCCAGTTGCTTTCGTCGAGCTTCTTGGCTTACCCCAGGAGGATTCCCTAGATAGAGGACGGGGTCTTTCGCCGCTCGAAACAAAACACCTTGATGCTTTGACGGCAGGAACCCGCTTCCCCACAAATGAGCCCCTAACGGTTGCCCCGTCTTCCCTTTGGTCACAAGAACGACAAAGGAGGGGAGAGCATCGGTTTCTTGGCCAAGCCCATAACTAAGCCATGCACCGATGCTGGGGCGTCCTGCGATTTGCGTCCCCGTTTGAAAGAAAGTGACACCGGGTCCGTGGTTGATCGCCTCGGTATAGGCTGAGCGAAGTATGCAGAGTTTGTCAGCGATGGAAGCCGTGTGTGGCAGTAGCTCGCTAAACCAAGCTCCCGAGGTTCCCGATTGCCGAAACTTGAAGGGGGAGCCGACCAGGGGGATGGAGCTTTGATTTCCCGACATACCGGTCAATCGTTGTTTTCCGCGAACGGAGTCGGGAAGCTGTTCTCCGTGACGGTCGTTGAGTGCGGGTTTGTAGTCGAAGAGATCGAGTTGGGACGGCCCACCCGACATAAACAGGTAGATAACTCGCTTCGCTTTCGGAGGATGGTGGAAGTCGCTGAGGGTTCCTCCCTTCCCGGGATTGCGAAGGCTTGAAAGCCCTTCGTCTCCATCCGCTTTCGGAGTCATCAGGTTTGCTAGCGCGATTCCCCCCAGTCCGATCCCGCTCGCGTGCAGAAACTCGCGGCGAGTGATGAGGTTCTTGAGACGGTTGATTGCTGCGAGGTCCATCGTCTTGAACAAGGGTAGGAGCTGGGTGGGGGATCCTTACTAGTCTACACAGGTTTGAGGGGTGAGGCTTGAGACTTGAGGAAGAAAAGGGCTTCGCCCTTTAGTCGTAATCGTAGGGTGTGTGAAGTGGTCGCCGTTTCCATCTCAGCTCCAAACCGCATACCAACACTCTTTTCTTTGGCCGACGCGCAAGCGAGGCCCGAAAATCACAACCCGTGGCGTAAGCGAGGGACAGCGCTGGCAAC
>CAYMXM010000826.1:0-1937 GCA_964394065.1 uncultured Pirellula sp.
TAAGCCGCTTCCCCCTCATCCCCAGCCCTTCTCCCCCAAAGGGGGCGAAGGGAGCTAAAATCTTAAGTGCTCCGTGATTTCTAAGCCCGTTCAAATCGGGAAGTTATTTCAGGACAGTTCCCAACTACCGGTGGTTTACACCACCGGCAAAGATGTACCGCCCTCCGGGCTCCAGAAGGGAGCGCTCAGATTGAAATGCAATCGTCGCTGACTTTGGGAACATAACTTGCGTAAAGACGAATCAGCACGGCACCCACTTATTGACAGTTCAAGCTTGAATGCATCTTTCCCTTTTCTCGATTTCTTCGAAGGAGATCAAGAGCGTGTCGAGTTTGAGGTAGCCGCCTTGCAGCGCTCACCTCGGGGGATTCGATTGCGAGATGATCGCAGGAACGAACCTCTCCCTTTTGATACGACCGCCGTACCGTGGTCCGAGTCAGGAAGATGGTTGAGCGATCCCACGATTCGACCTGCCTCGTTCTTGGAATATGCTGCGGGGAACTACTATATCCAGGACGCAGGTTCACTCCTCCCCATCAGTCTCCTCGATCCACAACCTGGAGAATGGATCTGCGATCTCTGCGCGGCCCCAGGAGGAAAGGGATCCGCAATTCTCGAACGGATGGATGGAAAGGGACTCCTTGTCGCCAACGAAGCGATTCGAAGCCGAGTAGACTCGTTGCGTTCGATGCTCGCGCGCACTGGCCAGATGAATTACATCGTTGCGAATAAAGATCCCGAAGAACTAGTGGAACTCCTCGCAGGAAGCTTCGATGCCGTCTTGGTCGATGCCCCGTGCAGTGGCCAAATGCTCTTGGGGAAAGAGAAGCGAGATGCAAATGCTTGGTCGGAGACCCAAGTTGCGCACAGCGCGAAACGCCAGAACCGCATCCTGGATGCTGCAATTCGATTGGTGAAACCGGGAGGACGCCTCGTCTATTCCACTTGTACTTTTGCGGTCGAGGAAAACGAAGCGCAGGTGCAGCGAGTTGTTCATAACAATCCTAACGAGTGGACTTATCTCAAGAGAGAGTCACTTCAGAACTGGAGATCCCCCGCGCAGTCGGGCTGCTATCGCCTCTGGCCTCACCGGGACGGCTGTGCCGGCGGGTTTGCCGGCGGGATTGTTCGGGAGGATCATGGGGATGAAAATGTTTCAATCAGTGGACGAAAGGTGAAGCGGAAGGGGAGCAAGGTATCGAAACGGGCCCATCCGAAGGAGGAGCGAGAAGCATTGAAATACTTGGAGGAGTTCGGGGCGTGTGGCGAAGGTGTCGAGCTGCGGCTTTGGGGGAATGAAGTATCCCTTGGGACCGAGGGGATGTGGTCCCTTCTGGAACGAGTTCCGGAGCTTGGGGCAGGGCCAACAGCGATGGTCTCCAAAGGGAGCCGCTGGCTCCCCTTTCATACCCTGGCGCTATTGCGACGATCTTGTTTTGTCACGAGGCAAACGGCATCGTTAAGCGATGAGCTTGCGAAGAGCTATTTAACAGGAGAGCCGATCCCCGAGCTTTCCAACGCACAAACGAGCGAAGTCGATAAAGCATCCTCGGGCTGGCATGTGATGGAATGGAAACATCACCCCCTCGGCTGGGCCAAACATGCCGGCCTTCGCTGGAACAACCACCTCCCAACCTGGGCAACACAAATGAGGCTTGAGGGGTGAGGCTTGAGACTTGAGGAAGAGGGTTTAACCGCCGGGGACGCAGAGGTTCGCAGAGGGAGGGTTAGGAGGATTTTGGAAGTTTCGATTCCTCTTAGCCCTGGCTACTCCTGATATTTTAACGCGTCTCCACGCCCATCGCTTCGCTCTGAGCGTGCCACCCGTGCGCTCTTTCTTAAGCCTTTAGTCTGTTTTTCTGTGCCTTCCGTGGTTCCCCCCCCTAATCCCAATTCGAATTCGAAGACCTTCCCTGTTTCTTCTGGCTCTGAATCCG
>CAYMXM010000827.1:0-1937 GCA_964394065.1 uncultured Pirellula sp.
GATGCCTGGTTGCCAGCGCTGTCCCTCGCTTACGCCACGGGTTGTGATGGGGGGGGGGAGCCGCACCGCTTAACTCGCTGGGCTTTGTGAGCCGCCGATCCAGTTTCTCAGTAGGGTGGCGGCGGCGTCGGGGTTTTCTCGGACCATGGTGGTGAGCTCGGTTTTGAGGTCGTTGCCGGTCGTCTTCAAACGTGGCTTCGAACGCTCTTCAAGGGCTGTATCTTGCGAGGAGAATTCCTCCTCGTCATCGAGCCCAGAGAGTTGAATGTCCAATGCATCGTCAAGAGGGATATCGAATCCGTTCTCAAACGGTTTGTTCTCCCCGTGGGACGAGGACTTGGCAAAGCTTCGCATCGAGGCGATAGCGATCAGCGCAACGAAGGCGAGAAGAAGGGTTTGCCAAGAACGGGTCAACCACTCGAGCCCCTGGCTCGCAAGGCTCGGAGCGGGCTCCACGGCTTCCGGGAAATCGATGTAATGCCCGACGGTGATGTTCGGCGTTTTATCTTCCCCGGGAGTCGGTGTTTGGACGATCGTTGCAAGAACATTCTTGATATTGGTTTCGACCTGCTGGCGTTTCGTAGCGAGGGCGGCTTCATCGAAGTTCGGCGCATCCGCCTCGGTTTTTCCTGGATTGAGCTGCAGCCACTCTCCTATGTAGGCGGTTCGATAGTACGAAAAGGGAACCATGACCGAAAAGGAGACCTGCTTGGTTTGCAAGCCAGCTCGGCGAACCGTCGAGAGAGTGCTTCCGACGACTTGTTTCGTACTCTCCGAAGACTCCTTTCCTTTGCTGACCTGGTCGGGAGTTTGACTGATCGATGCGCTTCGGTTCGCAAGGGCGTTCGGCTCGGTTCCCGGTCGACCGCCGTTGCTGACCCGTTGGTTGTCGGTGTCTTTGCGAGTGGTGCTCGATTGAATCGTCGTCGACTTCGGATCGTAGTTGACGCGACTCGTCTCCTCGCTCAGAGTGGGATCTAACTCGACGCTAACATCGAGCCGAACGTTTCCATAGTCGGCAAGTAAATACTCCGCCCGTTGCTTAAGATCTCGCTCTTGCTGTTTCTTGATCTGATAGTATCGTTCCTGTTCCAATGCCATGGGATCGTTCTGGCCGGTCCAGGTTCTCCCTTTATCTACTTCGATCAGGGAAATATCCTCCTGCCGCAATCCAGCAATCGACGTGGAAACGTACCGAATGATGGCGTGGGCTTGCTCGGCAGTCAATGCGACCTGTTGTCGAGTTTGGATCGCAATGCTTGCGACCCGAGTTCTCTTCGCTGAAAAGCCTTCCCGCTCAGCGTCGAAAACCACCAAAGCCGATTGTACAAATGGCATCTCTTCCAAGGCGCTTGAGATCGCAGCAAGCCGAGCTTGCAGATGTTTGGCATCGGTGGTTCGCGTCGGTTCGAGGAAGTTCGTTTCCTTCAACGCTTCGGCTAGTCGTGAATGGAGCCCGACCGGTGCGACTTTGGCGTTGGCGATTGCTTTGTAGTATTCCGATTTCTTTCCTTCGGGGATGCGCAATTTCCCATCCACGCGATTCCACTCGTTGAGCCCGGCCGTGGCGAGCGCCAGTTCAAACTTGCTCAATTGCTCTTCGTTGAACTTAGTTCCGTCGAACAGAAAAGTGCCGTTCGCCTCTCGCCCCGTCTGGTTCGAGACCAGCATCCCACAGCTCACGGCGATCGCGACCACGAGGAGAATCGCGATGAGCTTCGACTGAGGATTCATCCCAGCAAAAAGGGATTGCGCCTGTTGAGCAAGTTTGGTGAATTGATTCATGGGGACAGGCTAGAGGCTTGAGGGGTGAGGCTTGAGGAAGAAGAGAGAACCACGAATCGAACGAATCTTACGAATCAGGCTTGAGGGGTGAGGTTTGAGACTTGAGGAAGAGGAGAGTCTTTTACGTCGCCAGGGGGCCCCTCCAGGCGACG
>CAYMXM010000828.1:0-1928 GCA_964394065.1 uncultured Pirellula sp.
TAAAGCGCGGCGCGTGCCAAGACTAAAAACACGGAAGTTATTTCGGGACAGTTCCATAGTAACGTAAGTAGTTTGGCCGACGCCCAAGCGAGGCCCGAAAATCACAACCCGTGGCGTAAGCGAGGGACAGCGCTGCCAACCAGACATCCACCCAGGGCTTCACAGCACGCCCTTCGTGCCTCAGGGACGTGCCACCCGACGTGAGATATTCCCGACAAGGGCCCCGACAAGGGCTACGTGCACTCGCGACGCAGTCCCTCGCTTACGCCACGGGTTGTGATGGAGGGGATGCTTCGCGTCCACCCTCTTAACTCCGATGCGTCGGGCCACCCCCGCCCCCTCTACCGCTTTCCTCTCCTCTCCGGCTCGTCTAAACTTTCCCTAGCTCCGCATCGACGCATTCGTTGACTTCCCCGCTTTCCAGATAACCACTCTCTATCCAACTTACCCTACCAATTATGTCTTCACGAACCGCCAGCATTAGCCGGAAGACGGCAGAAACCTCGATCGACCTTGAAATCAATCTCGATGGAACCGGAGAGAATTCGATCGACACCGGAGTAGGGTTCTTGGACCACATGCTGGTTTTGTTTTCAAAACACTCCTTGATCGACCTCCAGGTCAAATGTGTAGGGGACACGCACATCGATGCGCACCATACGACCGAAGATATCGGGATCTGCCTGGGAAAGGTGGTGCGAGAAGCGTTGGGAGACAAGAAGGGGATTCGTCGCTACGGGCACATGGTTTTGCCGATGGAAGAGACATTGGTAACGACCGCAGTCGATTTCAGTGGCCGATCTTTTGTTGTCTTCAACGCTCCGATGCCGTCTCCGAAGGTAGGTGAGTTCGATAGCGAATTGGTGGAAGACTTCTGGCAATCGTTTGCTGCAAACGCTGCGTGCAACTTCCATGTCCTTCTTCATTACGGACGAAACACGCATCATATCGCGGAAGGTGTCTTCAAATCGGCAGCTCGAGCGATTCGCATCGCTATCGAAAACGACCCGCGTCAAACGGGAATCCCGAGCTCGAAGGGGTTGCTTTAGGAGGTTTTGCTCATGGATCGGTGGCTTGTTCCACTCGTGATTTTTTCCGCGCTGGGTCTCTTTTGGCTGGTCAACTACTTCAGAGAAAAAAGTCGACTCAAAAAGTTGACTCTTTTTGCTGAGGAGCTCGATCTGGAGATGCACCCAACTCTCCCTGAACAAGACGCAAGGCGATTCGGAGTTTTTCCGCTCGCCAGTCAAGGGGAGAGGCGAAATGCGGGTTTAACCTTTACTATCGACGATGGAAATTTGCGAATCGTTTTGTTCGACTACGAAACGATCTCCGGGAGTGGAAAGAGCAAGAACCACCAGAAATATGTGCTCGGGATGGCGACCGACTCCTCGATTCAAGCCCCTGGGCTCTACCTTTCTCCAAGTTCCTGGATAGCGGTGCTGACGGACGTCTTTGCGAAAAAAAGGATCGAGCTGGAAGGGAACCCGAAATTCTCATCCGACTATCGAATCCTGGGGGAGCAGCCTGAGGAGGTTGTTTCCTTTCTGACTCCGGCTCGGTGCAGCGTTCTTCAAAGCACGCCGTTTAAGTCCTTTTCAGCCTTCCGAAACACGCTCCTTATCGAGCATCCTTCGAAATCGCTTCAGGCGAAAGAGGCGAGACAGTTCCTCGCAACAACCCTCGCAGTCGCTAAAGCGATGCGGAATTAAGGTGGTTGAGGGAAATTAGGGAACTGTCCCGAAATAGCTTCTGGGTTTTTAGTCTGGCACGCGCCGGGCTTTAGATATCTGCTCCCCTCGCCCCGCTTCGGGGAGAGGGGCGGGGGTGAGGGGTAGAAGTGAGATCTACCTACGCCATTGTTTACTAAGCCGCTGCCCCCTCATCCCCAGCCCTTCGCCCCCTTTGGGGGAGAAGGGCTGGGGATG
>CAYMXM010000829.1:0-1924 GCA_964394065.1 uncultured Pirellula sp.
CTTACGCCACGGGTTGTGATTTTCGGGCCTCGCTTACGCGTCGACCAAACTACCCCAATCCCTCTGCGATTCTCCGCGTCCCCTGCGGTTAAATAATAAATAACCCGGGACACTATTTTCACAGCTCCGACGCGTCTACCTACCGCGCCGATTGCAGCTTCTGATGTTCCACCAACTGCTTCAGTGCCGAGTCTACTAAGCGTTCTCCACTCCCGGCAGCGCAGCGAGCGGAGAGGACTTCGTAGTTTCCTTGCGGATAAGCTTGTCGGGTTGGGATGTAACCGATCGAACCGTTGGCCAGTTCGTGGATACTGGTGACTTCAAAAGGTGAACCTTCCTTGATCGCAATCCCCAGCTGAACGAAGATCTCACCGGGGAGTGATACCCAAGCGATCTTATCTCCGAGACTGATCACCTGGACCTCTAACTGATACGGAAGCCCTTTTCTCATGTCGACGTCGAGAATCCGAAACGCTTCGACCATATCTCGAAAGGGAGGGGAAGGTGTTCCCTTCGCCTTCTCCGCAACTCCCTTCGCCCATTCGAGCCGTTCCGGCGTATGCGCTGCTGTTTCGATCTCGACCATCTCGGAGGTAACGTGTAGCTTCAAGGTTTCTGTCTTTTCGACATCGCGCATCGTTCGGAGAACAGCACCGGCGAGCCTCGTACCGATTCGCGCAGACTCGGCATGTCCTTTCTGTGCGAAGGCTCGGTTGACATCCACATGGTTGATGTCACCGCATGTACCCGTCGAGTACTGGACATGGCAATCGCTTCCATAGACTTTCTCTAGCGATTGAATAAGTGTGTAGGGTACATCCGCGCTCCATTGGGTTCCGCCTACGGTATCGAGGTGGATTGCATAGCTACAAAGCAATCCTCGCGGCTTCGAATTCGCCCCCGTAAAAACGATCAAGGGTACGGAATCATCGGTCGGCCCGGCAGGGCGTACAACGCGGGGATTCAGCTTGCCTGGGTTCCATCCCACGGACCCATCGGTCATGAAATGGCGTCGGTTGAACGCTAGGTTCCGTTCTTCCCCGACTCCTCTTTCCACGTTGGCAGGTGCCAAGTCTTTGATGGCTAGAAGAACCGAGTCGCAGATCTTTCCTGGGAGCTCGACCATGTAACGCTCGGTCGTGGTATTGTTCCCCTGCTGCACCAATGCTCTCGACGATTCGGGATTGAATATGATGGGGCCGGTGTGAGAGTGGGTTGCGGAGATGAGGACCCCGTCTATTTTGATCTCGGACGCCTCATCGATCCGCTTGCGTGTTTCCTCGACCAGCCAACGCGTGTTGCTGATCAAATCGAGAGTGACTAAAGCTACCCGAACATCTCCGAGTTCTAAGAGAGTGGTTCGGCACCAAAGTGGGTCGTGCGTCTCCGTGGAGATCCGTTCTGAATAGTAGCCGGCCATCGCAGTTGGCAGAGGAGGGGTGATATCGACCTTGGAGAAGCCGACACGAAGCTCACCAGCGATCCCTCGATGGTGAGAGTTGGTCAACCCAATAACGACAGCAGTCACCATGACCGCGAAACTCAGAAGCAATTTCATACGCAAAGTCTCCATGAAGGGAGTGGGGATGACGGCAGGAATTCGAGAGGGGGAACGTGTGGGTAGAATATACCAAATATCCAAGTGGTAGTGGATCAAAGGCACGAGCCAGCCTGGCAAGAGAATTCAACGCAGAGTCGCAAAGGCGCAGGGACGCAGGGAGAAGAAAATCGTTGCGTCTCTGCGTTTATAGCCACGCACCGCGCTTTAGAACTCTGCTCCCCTCGCCCCGCTTCGGGGAGAGGGGCCGGGGGTGAGGGGTAGGAGTGCGAGAAACAATGGCCTACGTTGGCGGGTCCCAACCCGTGCCGCCTTGGGGGCCAGCCCCCAAACCCCCGAGGTTTTTCAAGCATAGCGCCGGTGTTC
>CAYMXM010000830.1:0-1920 GCA_964394065.1 uncultured Pirellula sp.
GCCGGTCTCTACCTCAGGGCTGTTCAAGTGCCATGTTGGCGCTGAGAGCCTCTCGCCACCAGCGGGGGCTTGGGTGCCCCTGAGTTGGGAGCTTGCAATACGTTCATCGGGGGCAGGAGATGGAGACGTTGTTTATCGGAATAAATTCCGATCTACATTGGACGCCGTCAGCGCTGTGAGCCGGTCTCTACCTCAGGGCTGTTGAAGTGCCACATTGGCCGCTTCCAACAGATCTACTTGCGCTTGTTGCCAGTCGAGCCAGCGTTCGATGAGGGGGCCTTCTTCCGACAACCGATTGAGCCTCGCCTCCATCTGTGCCGCAAGGTTCCCTTGTAGCGCTTCTCCTAGCTTCTCCAGTTGCTCTATTCGGAGATCCCATTGATGGAGCAACTCTCTTTGATTGGCCCAGCGAAGAGCAGCCGATTTCTTGGCCTCGTACGCGACCTCCACCTCGGCAACGATTTGTCGTTTTCGTTCCGCTAGAAGAGTTTCGAGCCAACAAGTCCGATTCTGAATCGCTTGATCAACCTCTCCGCGAAGAATCGTTTTCCGCAACTTGCGGACGAGCCAAGGTTGCTGAGTTGGAGCGACGGGGCTTCCGCTGAGGAATCCACCGAGGCTGTCCCAAGCTTCTAGATTCTTTTCGCTCACCTGGCTGCGGAGTCGCGTAAGGAGAACCAGGTCTTCCCGGCACTGCATTGCGGTCGCGATATATTCGCAGACGTCGATATCCGACGGGTCGAGCGATTCGACGTAGATCGGGATGTAGTTGCAGGCGATTTGAGGATCGATGAGAGAAGCGAGTTGGATTCGAATTTGTTTTCGGGCGGAGTCGTTAGCAATTAGTTTGTCGACCCACGCATGTCGTAATCGTTCGATTTGGAGAGAGTCGGGAACGGAGATTCCTTGTTCGATGAGTCGCTCTTGGACTTGAAGTTGCCGATCGAGTTCTTCTCGGGTTCGGTTCAGGAGCGATTCGACTTGGTAGGTTGCTGCGAGTCCGAAGTGAAGCTTCAATGCTTTGCTCGCAACCTCTTCTCGCAAGCGTTTCGAGGCCGACGCACGCACTTCGCAGAAGAGTTCTTCTGTTGAGTTCTCGCGAAGGCTGATTCGGGAGGAATCTCCACGATGATTCTGCAGGATCAATTTCGCCGGCCCACTTCGCTCGGACGCTAGGGTAGCGATCTCGAATCCCTCGTAGGTGGGGGCTTCGGGGTAGAGAGTGTCCGCGCAGCAATTCGGTGCTCCCATCGTGGAGAGGAGCAGGATGCAGGTAAGTGCAAAATGCGTTGGCTTTACCATCCTGGCCGACTGTTCCAAGCGTCCGAATGCATGCAATGTCCGGGAAATCACGTTCACAACGAAAAGATCGATTGTTCGAGTCCACCGGCTGCAAGAGAGTTCAGAAATGCCTGACGTTTGGACTGGGTAAGCTGTAGGGGGGACGGAAATCTAACGGGCGGTCGCGTAGCGGCGGCCCGTTAGATTTCCGCTCCCCTCGCACCGCTTCGGGTGCGAAAGGTAATTGCAATAAAACGAGGATTGACTCGTCACTCGATCTGAGCTGGAAGCAGCGGCCACTTCACACACCCTACGACTACGCCCCCCTCGAAACACGGAAGTTATTTCGGGACAGTTCCTAACTAGGGCGCAGCCCTGGCCTGATGAAAAGATATTTTCCTGAGAATTTAACTACCCGAAGCCTCTGGTAGCATTTCCAAGTCGATGAGCCCCATTCTGGCTCCCAACCTATGTCACCTTGGGGCTCTGCCCCAAACCCCGGGATTTTTGAAGGCATAACTCGGAAAGTCATCGCATGGGAGCCTCGCAATGGATCGTTGTCGTACGAAGAGGGCTAAACTTCGTAAAACCGATCCAACCTGGGTGCAAAAGGAATGCTCCGTAAGAGGTCCGGTTTTC
>CAYMXM010000831.1:0-1919 GCA_964394065.1 uncultured Pirellula sp.
GCCACGGGTTGTGATGGGTGGACGCTTCGCGTCCCCCCCCTTACCACCGTGGCGTAAGGCCACCCTACAAGTCTCTTATCCGTGTATTCCGTGTGATCCGTGGTTCAAAACAAATCACTCCACCTGAGAGCAAATATATTTCATCTCGGTGTAGTCCAATATCCCGTGCCGAGAACCTTCGCGTCCGATTCCCGATTCCTTCATCCCACCAAACGGCGCGACTTCGGTGGAGATGAGACCGGTGTTGTGACCGACCATTCCGTAGTCGAGACCTTCCAATACTTTCCAAAAGCGAGATAGCTTCGAGGTGTAGAAATAAGCAGCAAGCCCCGCTCGAGTGTCGTTGGCTAGTTCAATCGCTTCATCGTCGGTATCGAATTCCAGAATCGGTGCAACCGGGCCGAAGATCTCTTCTTTCGCAATCGACATCGACCGATCGACGTTCGCTAAAACCGTAGGCTCGAAGTAGGTTCCGCCGAGGGAGTGACGCTTCCCACCACAAATCAATCGAGCTCCTTTCGAGATTGCTTCGGCGATCAACCCCTCTACCTTGCAGGCTGCAGCTTCGTCAATCAACGGTCCTTGATCGATCCCTCGCATCAAACCATTTCCCACTCGCAAGCTCCTCACGTCCCGCGCAAGTCGCTGTGCAAAAAGGGACGCGATCGAGCGATGGACGAGAAAGCGATTGGCACAAACGCAGGTCTGACCCGAGTTGCGATACTTGCTCGCTAGCGCCCCCGCTACCGCAGCATCCAAATCCGCATCGTCAAAGACGAGGAAAGGTGCATTCCCTCCAAGTTCTAGTGAAAGCTTTTTAAGGGTAGCTGCCGAGGCTTGCATCAATTGCTTACCGACGCGCGTCGAACCGGTAAAACTGATCTTCGCGATCCGAACGTCCGAGGTGAGAACTTCACCTGCTTGTTGATTGTTCGTTGTGGGAACGATGTTCAACACTCCAGGTGGGATTTCTGCTTGCTCGGCTAACGCAGCCAATGCCAATGCGGTCAAAGGAGTTTGCGTCGCCGGCTTTACAATCGTCGTGCAACCAGCAGCGAGTGCCGGTGCGATCTTCCGAGTGATCATCGCGGCAGGAAAGTTCCAAGGTGTGATCGCAGCGACAACCCCGACCGGTTGCCTCGTTACCAGAATTCGTTTGTCGGGAAGATGTGGTGGGATCAATTCACCGTAGAGCCTCTTCCCTTCTTCCGCGAACCATTGAATGAACGAAGCGGCGTAGCGGATTTCGCCGATCGCTTCATGGATCGGTTTGCCTTGCTCGGTCGTCAATAACTCGGCGAGGGGTTCGAGATGCTCCAGGATCAACGCATGCCATCGCATGAGAAACATGGCACGCTCGCTCGCAAGGCAACGTCTCCAGAGAGGGAACGCGACCGAAGCGTTTCGGATCGCCAACTCCAACTCCTCGGTACCACAGTCCGCTACGTCACCAATCTTGGCTCCATCCGCCGGATTGCAAACGGAGAAGGCGGCACCTCGGGTGCTATCCAGCCAGCGCCCACCGATGAACGCTTGAGTGCGAAGGAGGTTGGGGGAGGATGTGGTGTTCATTTCAACAGGCTTGAGGGGTGAGGCTTGAGACTTGAGGAAGAAGAGACGTTCATTTTACCGTAGAGGGGACGCGAAGCGTCCCCCCATCACAACCCGTGGCGTAAGCGAGGGACAGCGCCGCAAGTGAACATAGCCCTTGTCGGGAATGTTTCAAGACGCCGGGTGACACGTCCCTGAGGCACGAAGGGCGTGCTGTGAGACCTTGGATGGATGTCTGGTTGCCAGCGCTGTCCTGGGCTATTGACATTGAGCAAGTGTGCGCAGGAACGTCGCATTGCCTTCCCCATTTTTTTCGTGCTCGTGCTCGTGCTCGTGCTCGTGCTCGTGCTCGTGCTCGTGCTCGTGCT
>CAYMXM010000832.1:0-1916 GCA_964394065.1 uncultured Pirellula sp.
TCGCGACGCTATCCCTCGCTAACGCCACGGGTTGTGATGGGGGGACGCTTCGCGTTCCCCCCTTACCACCGATGCGTAAGGCCACCCCCGAGGGGAAGGTAACTTCTGGCTTACACCTTACACCTTACACCTGGCCCCTTACACTAGGCCCCTTACTTCCGACTATTCATCACAATCGTTACTTTCGTTTCTTGATCTTGCCCCGGTTCCCTAGTTTTACGTATATCCCATAGCTCACCCTCAGTCCCAGATGAGATATGTCCGATGAATCCAAAAGAGTTCACCTTTTGCAGTCAATCCGATGACTGTAATCAAATTCATATCGACGAAGCGAATGCAGACTCGGTCTGCGACGAAACGTATATGGGACAGCGTTTTTTTTTCTCGGTCGGAGAGCCAAGCGGCGATTTGCACGGCGCAAACTTGATCCGATCCCTACAAAGGCTATCTCCCACCTCGACCTTTCGAGGGTTCGGTGGTGCTCGGATGATCCAGGCCGGCTTGGATCTCGATTTTGATTTGACGACGATGGCGGTGATGGGGTTTTCCGAAGTACTTCCCAAATTGCGTGAGTTCTTCCGGATTGCGAGCTTGGCTGAAGAGGCCTTCGCCCGAGGAGAAGTGGACGGGGTCGTCCTGGTCGATTTTCCTGGTTTCAATTGGCACATTGCAAAACGGGCCAAGAAGTACGGCATCCCTGTCTACTACTACCTCCCACCCCAACTTTGGGCGTGGGGAGGCTGGCGAGTCGCTAAGATGCGGCGGTATATCGATCACGTCATCTGCAATCTCCCGTTCGAAACACCTTGGTTCGAGGAGAAGAAGGTTCCAGCCACTTACGTGGGGCACCCGTTCTTCGACCATATCGCCCAACAGCCCCTCGACACGAAGTTCGTCGATCGATGGCGTGATAACAATCATCTGCAAGTCTGCGTCCTCCCAGGTTCTCGCGACCACGAGGTAAAGCACATTTGGCCCCTTCAGCTCGAAGCGATCCGCATTCTCGCTCGCCAGTTTCCTGAGACGCAGTTCATGATTGCAGCTCTCAAAGATTCGCATGCCATCTGGTGCAAGAACCAACTCACGCCAGGTGATTCCAGACTGCCGATCCATATCTTTGCGGGGAAGACGAGCGAGATCATCGAGCTGTGCGATTGTTCGATCATGAAGAGCGGATCGGTTTCCCTGGAGATGATGGCTCGCGGCAAGCCAGCCGCGGTGATGTACCACGTTAGCCAATCGACCTACATGCTCGCAAAGATGCTCGTTCGCATTAAGAGCATCTCCATACCCAACTTGATCGCTGAAGAGCAGGTCTTGCCAGAGAGCATATCGCACGGTTCCCTTAAATCCCGTTCGGCTAAGGACTCAGTGCAGTCTGTGGTGGAGCACATGTCCCGACTGATCTCCGATTCGGAGTATCGGCTAGCACAGCGCCGCAAACTGCTGGAGCTCGCCAATCGCTTTGCGCGTCCCGGTGCGAGTGTCGCGACCGCTCGATTTCTTTTACAGCAGATGGAGTCTCACTGCGACGGAACTCTCCCGATGGAAGAAGAGCCTGAATCGTTGCTATCCGGGCGACCTTGCGCGGCGTAGGGTAAAATCGTTTTTAACCGCAGGGGACGCGGAGGTTCGCAGAGGTCCCCGAGAGGAAATCGGATGCTTCGTATCCTTTTAGCCCGGAGGGCGGCACATCTTTGCCGGTGGTGTAAACCACCGGGTAGAAGCGCTTTAAGAACTCTGCTCCCCTCGCCCCTTTTAGGGGAGAGGGGCTGGGGGTGAGGGGTTGAAGTGCTAGTAACATTGGCCAAGTTGGCTGCTCCGACCCGCCGATTCGTACTCAGCGCAGCGGTACTCGTACTCGAGCACGAGCACGAAAAAAAGGGGGAAGGCAATGCGACGCTCCTGCACAAACT
>CAYMXM010000833.1:0-1913 GCA_964394065.1 uncultured Pirellula sp.
CTCTTCCCAAAGTCCAAAGCCTAAAGCCTAAAGCCTTCTCTTGGAAACGTTGTTTAACGGAATGAATTCCGTTCTACATTTATTCCTGCAGTTCTGCCCAACGCATTTCGGCGGTTTCCAATTCCATGCTGATTCGTTCCAACTCCTCGTGATGCTTGAGCGCGTCGGCAGGATCCGTCGCGTTCATCAAGAGTTCGTGGACCGATTTCTTCTGGGTGTCGAGTCGAACGATCGCCTTCTCCAGCTGGGCGATCTCCTTCCGAACCAATCGATCTTGATCTTGCCCACCTCCCGAACTCTCCCTCGAATCGGGTCCTCGGGACTTTCCGCTCCCTTTGCCCTTCTCCCCTCCTTTGGCCCCTTTCGGAGTGGGTTTCTTCCCTGTTCGGTTGTACTCTGCGTCGTCGATCTCCTGATTGATCATGTAGAGATAAGACTCGTAGTTGCCGTGGTAGTTGACCACCGACCCATCCTTCACCTCGATAATGCAGGAGGCGACCCGGTTCATAAAGTGCCGATCGTGCGAGGTGAAGATGACCGTTCCTTTGAAATCCAGCAGTGCGTCGGCCAAGGCTTCGACCGTCTCGACATCGAGGTGGTTACCAGGTTCGTCCAAGACCAAGATGTTGTAATTTCCGAGGAGAATCGCCGCCATGCACAACCGCGCGCGCTCTCCCCCACTCAAGACTGAAATCTTCTTGTGGACCGCTTCCCCTCGAAAAAGCATCGCTCCTGCTGTGTCGAGGATCGTCTGGTTTTTAGTCCCTGGGATCGCTTCGTATTCAAGATACTCCAGGACGGTTTTCTTCTCGGGAAGGCTTGTGTAGACGTGCTGCGCATAGGTTCCAATGTTGCATCCGTGCCCCCACCGGACCTCTCCAGAAACGGGTGGAAGGGATTGGACGATCGTTCTTAGCAGGGTCGTTTTTCCTTGTCCGTTGTCCCCGACGATCGCTGCTCGCGCGCCATGTTCAATCTCGATTCCGATATCGGTCGCGACCGCTTTTCCTTCATAGCCGATGCTCAAATCCAGGCAGCGAACTGCAGGCCCACGCCTCGGTTCCACCAACGGAGGTCGGATCACGGCACTTGCTTGGGCCGATTGAATCTCGATGAACTCCAGCTTTTCGAGCATCTTGCTCTTCGACTTGGCTCGCGTCGCTGTGCTCGCTCGCGCTCGGTTCTTGTCGACGAACTCTTGCAATTGCTTTCGCTTCGCTTCGGTCGCGGCGTTGACCCGTTCGTCGTGCTCCATCCGTTCCTTCTGATAGACTAGAAACTCTTCGATCTTCCCCGGATACAACGTCAGTTTCCCTAACGATAAATCGAGAGTCGTGTCGCAGGTTGCCCCCAAGAAGGCTCGATCGTGAGAGACGATCAAACAAGCTTCTCGAAAGTCTCGCAAGAAGTGTTCGAGCAAAATCTGGGTCCGAAGGTCCAAGAAGTTGGTAGGTTCATCCAGCAGGAGAAGGTTTGGCTCATGGAGGAGCAACGCTGCGAGCTTGACCCGCGTTTGCCAACCGCCAGAGAGTTCGCCCACGGGACCGTCGAGATATCTTCCTTTGAGTTCAAACTGGCCGGCGACCTCGCCACACTTCCAATCCGGCTGCCCACTATCCCGCATCAGAAACTGAAGGGACGTTTCTCCTGGAAGGAAAGGATCGTGTTGGCGAAGATACCCGACTCGGAGTTTTGGGTGGCGGATGATCTGGCCGGAATCGAGTTCATCGTCCCCGAGCAGACACTTCAACAGAGTCGATTTCCCCGCTCCGTTGCGGCCGACAAAGCCAACCTTCGTGTCGCTCGTAATCGTGCATTCGGCATCGTCCAAAAGGACTTGGTCACCGTAGCGTTTACAGGCTTGTCGGATTTGAAGCAGTACGCTCATAAAAAACGAAATTGGTTTTAAAGGA
>CAYMXM010000834.1:0-1908 GCA_964394065.1 uncultured Pirellula sp.
GATTTTCGGGCCTCGCTTACGCGTCGGCCAAACTACCCAAACACTTTATATTCGCCGCGCCGATGCGTCAGGCCACCCCCCGGCCCCTCTCCCCGAAGCGGAGCAAGGTTTGCAACCCGTTCGAAGAACGGTAGATTGAACTTGTAGCCCATTCCCCTGCCTCCTTTTTTGACCGAAACGAGTTTCGCAATGTTGGACCAAGCTGAATTGCTATCCCGCGCTAAAAGGGAAAGGGATTGGATCCTGGCGATTCGCCGAGAATTGCATCGGTTTCCAGAGCTGAAATACGAAGAGTTCAAAACGAGCCAACTGGTCCGATCGACGCTGGAGTCATTGGGTATTGAACCTTCTCCGCCGATGGCGGTTACGGGAATGGTCGCCACCATCGGAAAGGAGAATGGTCCATGCGTTGCGCTTCGGGCCGATATGGATGCGCTTCCTATTCAAGAAACGACCGATTTAGAGTTTCGAAGCCAAATTCCTGGGCGGATGCACGCTTGCGGACACGATTGCCACACGGCGATGTTGCTCGGGGCAGCGAAGATTCTGAAATCGATGGAGTCGGAGCTAGAGGGACAGGTCAAGCTGATCTTTCAACCTGCGGAAGAGGGGGGAGCCGGGGGAGGCAGAATGGTTCAGGAAGGGGCTCTGGTGAATCCTGTTGTTCAGCGCATTTTCGGGATCCACGTCTGGCCAGACTTGCCGACAGGAACGATCGGCGGAACGGACGGACCTTTCCTGGCCGCGGTCGGCACCTTTCGAATCGTTGTGCGAGGCCGCGGAGGGCACGCAGCTTTCCCCCACAAAACGCATGATCCTCTTCTGGCGATCTCACATATTATCTGTGCCTTGCAATCGATCGTTTCGCGTGAAGTCGATCCGATGGACCCATCGGTTGTCAGCGTAACAACGATTCGGGGTGGGGATACCTTTAACGTCATCGAATCGGAAATCGTCGCAACCGGAACGATACGTTCGACTACAACCGAGGGACTCGCAATGATCCGAGCGGCGATGCAACGAGTCAGCTCAAATGTTGCGGCGGGTTTTCGCTGCACCGCTGAGGTCCTCCCGATCGATGCCGATCCTGATTACCCGGCAACCGTGAATGACCGAGCTTCCTGGGAAACCGCTCGACAAGTTGCAGAAGAGCTCCTAGCCAAAGAAAACGTGATCAAGGTGCGCCCGGTTCTCGCGGGAGAAGACTTCGCATTCTACTTGCAGAAGATTCCTGGCTGTTTCATCGCGTTGGGGACTAGAAACGAAGCCGAAGGAGCTGTTCATTTTGTTCATACTCCCGACTTCAAAGTCGACGAGGAGGCATTGCCAATCGGCTCCGCCCTCCATGTCGCATTCGCACTTCGATCGCTAAAGGAGCTACGCTAACGGAGAGGGGGGATGAGCATGCGTGGAAGCATGCTCATCCCGTTGGTCGGTAATGTTTCAACAAACATTCAAAGCCCCAAGGAATGTTTCTCTCAACTTCGATACCAATCCAACTTCCCCGTTTTTCAAAAAACCTGCCCCCCCCTTATTCGCTCTATGCGACAGGAGGTTCGTTCGGTTGGGACAATTACAAAACTAGGTCACGATCTGCCCGATGGCAAATAAACCTGGGAGAAATATTTGGGGAATCACAACCCGTGGCGTAAGCGCGGGACAGCGTCGCGAGTGCACGTAGACTTTGTCGGGAGTATCTCAAGCGTTGGGTGGCACGTTCCTGAGGCACGAAGGGCGTGCTGTGGGACCTTGGGTTGGATGTCTGGTTGCCAACGCTATCCCTCGCTTACGCCACGGGTTGTGATTTTCGGGCCTCGCTTAAGCGTCGACCAAACTACCCAAACACTTTATACTCGCGCCGATGCGTCAGGCCACCCCCGGCCCCTCTCCCCGAAGCGGGGCGAGGGG
>CAYMXM010000835.1:0-1907 GCA_964394065.1 uncultured Pirellula sp.
GCGTCGGCCAAACTACCCAAACACTTTAAATTCGCGCCGATGCGTCAGGCCACCCTCGGGGAGCATTCGCCCCTCATGCCTGCTAAGATAGCAGAACGCTCTAATCTGCCTCCAACTCGATACACCGCTATGCTATCCGACACCTTCAAGAGTCCCGGCCGACTTTCTTTGCGATTCACCTTTCTCATCTGTTCGATTGCTTCCTCTTTTTCGGTGGCCGATCAAAACCGAGCCTTTGCGGAGGATGCTTCTCAGATTGCGAGGAGGGTGACCGAAGATCAGCTCCACGGCCATATCCAGTTTTTGGCGGATGATTTGCTCGAGGGTAGAGGCCCTTCTTCGACTGGAGATCGGTTGACTCAGTTGTATCTCGAAACGCAATTTCGAACGATGGGACTCCAACCCGTCCCGGGGCTATCCGGTTACCGACAGCCCTTTCCGATGCAGGGGCTGACTTCTCGATCGGATAAGGAATGGAAATTTCAGAAGGATGGAAAACCTCTTCCAGAGATCTATCGCTACCACGATGACTTTATCGCCGTCGCCGGAACACCAGCACCTGTCACCAACATCGCGAATGCGGAAATCGTTTTCGTGGGGTACGGCATCGAAGCTCCCGAGTTCGAATGGAACGACTTCAAAGGTGTCGATCTCAAGGGGAAGATTCTTCTGATGATGAACAACGACCCGGAGTCCGACCCCGAGTTATTTGGAGGGGCGCGACGGTTGTACTACGGAAGATGGAGTTACAAGTATGAAAGCGCGGCGCGACAAGGTGCCGTCGGCGCGATCATCATTCACACCGACCATTCAGCGGGGTATCCGTTCAGCGTTATTCAAACGTCTTGGTCTGGTGAAGAATTCGATCTGCGCGATAGTGAGTCGGAGAAACTCGAGTTGAAAGCTTGGATGTCCAACGAGGCGACGAAGCGATTGGCTGCGTCCGCCGGGTTCGACCTTGCCAAGCTCCGGGAGGCTGCCGAGTCACGTTCGTTTAAACCGGTTTCCCTTGGAGTCACTTTGTCCACTTCGATTCAATGCGAAGCGCGCGAGCGAGAAACGGCGAACGTCATCGCGATGCTACCAGGTAACGACCCTGAGTTACGAAACGAGTACGTCGTCTTCATGGCGCACCACGACCATCTAGGAATTGCTGCGGATCGGGACGCGCGAGGGGACACGATCTACAACGGAGCGATCGACAACGCCTCGGGGACAGCCGCATTGCTCGCGATCGCGGAAGCCTTTGCGGCAAGCGACGCCAAACCCAAACGCTCCTTGTTGTTCGCGGCGGTCGGCGCAGAGGAGCAAGGTCTATTAGGCTCCAAGTACTTTGCGGAGAACTCCCCGGTTCCGGTCGGCAAGATCGCCGCGTTGGTGAACATGGACGCGCTCAACTTTTTGGGACCGACGCGAGACGTGCAAGTGGTTGGGTTTGGCAAAAGCACGCTAGACAACCTCGTCGCAACAGCGGCAAAGAAGCAAGGACGAATCGTCATTCCCGATCGGGAGCCGAGCAAGGGATATTACTACCGCTCCGACCAATTCTCCCTCGCCAAGGTAGGAGTTCCCGGCGTCTATTTGCATACCGGATACGAAGTGATTGGAAAGCCGGAAGGCTGGGGAAAAGCTCAGCTCGACGCTTGGACCGAGCGAGACTATCACCAGCGGTCAGACGAGTACAATCCCGAATGGAACTTGCAGGGAGCGGTCCTCGATACGCAGCTTCTTCTCGAGGTCGGCTGGGAAGCAGCCAATCAGCCTGAAATGCAAAGCTGGGTCCCCGGAGACGAATTTGAACTCCCTCGGTTGAAGGCGATGGGGCAATAGTAGCGGTAGGGCGTGCGCCCTCCGGTGTCCGACGGGGGCGAGCCTGGGCTGTCAAAAGGTTGGTGTTGTGGGGATTT
>CAYMXM010000836.1:0-1904 GCA_964394065.1 uncultured Pirellula sp.
GCACACCATGAGCCTGATGCGTCGTTGGAATTCGCTCTGTAGTTCTAAAAGAGCCAAACGGAAGAAGGAAACTCAGGTAAGGCGTCGCCGCCATTTGCTCGCCCGAGGGTTTGAGCCTCTTGAGGATAGACGATTGTTGACCAGCGCATCGCCTACTTGATCAACGGTGTAGAAGTGGCAGAGTTGAGCACGTACGTGATCGATCCAGAGGACGTTAGTACGGACTCGGCAGGAACCTACGTAACGCTGACGATCCGGAACGATTCGACCTATAGCTTTGAAGGCCTCGCAGCGGTTCCATCTGGAGTCACCCTCAACGGTCTCGGAGAGAATGAGATTGTCCAGGAGAATAAGTACTGGTATCTACACCCCACTGAGACCTATGACGTTTTTGTTTATTGTGACCTGAGAAAAACCTACTTCGGGGAAAACGTGTATGTCATTCTATGGGTCAACGAGGCCTTGCTCGATACGACGATCTGGTTTGAGTACGTCCCCGATTATCCAGTCACCATTACCGATTTGACGTCGCAAACCCAAGGGGTCATGCCGGAACAGATTGGTATCGGAACCTGCGATTGCGGAGATATCGGGATTACCCAGTCCGCCACGATCGTTCTTACCTTTGAAGTCAAAGTAGACGCAGCCATCGACTTCAGCGATGTGGTCCGCCTTACCGTAGACATCGGAGGTACTTCCAGTTCTCAAACGGCAACACTCTCCAGCACATGGAATGCAACCTCGCCAACAATCGAGAGGCTTACCTTTACCTTTGCAGCAAGCCTTTTCTCGGGATTGGAATCGATCGACTACACGGCGACTCTGTCGGAGGTAGTGCCGGACACAGCACCAAGCCATAAAATGGTGAGTACCCCTTCTCCCATCAAGGGGCATCTCGTGGTTCCCACCGACGGTGTCCATATCAACTCGGTCCCCAGGTTGATCCTCGGGGACTATGGTATAGACGTCAACTCAGGGAGCCGGAATTATTATTTCGCAGAAGACGGACTGGGCGGATACATCAGCGCGCTGGGAACCTTCTCAACCCTGGTGATCACCATCGGTGGATATCAACTGACCGATCGTAACGGAATAATCTCGCTCTTTGATACGGATGGCTATGCCTTATCGACGACTGACACGAAAGGATACACCACCACCTACTCCTACATCACCTATGGAGGCAAAAAGCTGGTTTCGTCGATCGTCGACCCATTTTTAACCACCTCTTTCACCTACTCCAGTGGCAAACTCGTAGAAGCCTCCAATTCACGTGGAGGCTGGGTCGGCCTATCCTACACAAGTGATTTACTGACTTCAGTCACCGGTTTGGATCCGGATGGTCCCGGGGGCTTGCCAGCTCCTCTGACAACCTATTCTTACGACCTCTACGATCGCTTGGAAACGAAAACTAAAAATGGACTGACGACGACGTATTCCTACGATTCCACCTCTCGTTTGGAGTCGGTAGAGAGCCCGAACGGCACGGAAGTCACCTATGTTTCTCCCCAAGAATCCGCAGTCTCCAATGGTGAAGTCACGGGAACGATCACGGACGAACAAGGTATCTCAACTCAGTATGAGCAAGACCCACTGGGGAATATTACCCGAACCATTGATGCCAACGGAAATGTTACGACGTTCGATCGTGATTCCAATGGATTGCTTCTCAAGCTAACGCTCCCTGATCCCGATGGTGCGGGGCCGCAGGATGCTCCGGTGTTTGAGTATACCTATGATAGTCGGGGCAACATGCTCACCGAGACATTGCCCGATGCATCGGTACGTACTTGGGTGTACCACACCACCTGGAACCAACCCACCGAATTCACGGACGGCAATGGTAATGTTACCCTCTACACGTACCACAACACCTACGAACAGTTGCTATCGGTGACTCAAGT
>CAYMXM010000837.1:0-1894 GCA_964394065.1 uncultured Pirellula sp.
CCTCGCTTACGCCACGGGTTGTGATTTTCTGGCCTCGCTTACGCGTCGGCCAAACAGCCCAAACACCTTATATTCTCGCCGATGCATCACCTCAGGCTGCGGGGGAGGGAACTCGGGGGGCGAGCCGAGTTTAAGTCGGAGGCGCGACCACTTCACACACCCTACGGGCGCTCCCCGACGATGACCAGTGGTAAATGGTCGGAGGCTTCGGTCGAGACGGTGTAGTGTCGATAGTGGCCCATCGGTTGTTTGGTTTGCAAAAAGACATAGTCGATTTGCCTGCGCGGTCTCCCTGCCGGACTTGTCAACACCGGCTCACTATAGGTCGGCTCCTTCCACTTTTGCTTCAAAACTTCAATCGGTCGACTCTCTGGAACGGAGTTCATGTCCCCTGCAAGAATCGCGATGTCGACATGGTCCGTTTGTACCCCCAGAAGGGTTTCTGCTTGGCTTACCCGCAAATCGTTGAGCTCATGATCTAGGTGCGTTCCAATCAATCGGACCGTTTGTTCTCCCAATTGCGAGTCGGCGATAACGGCGATCCGTTGCTCCCGATCACTTCCGTCGGCGTTCTTGATGTTGGGAAGTTGAAGCACCTCGGGATTCTTGAGCGGGTAGCGTGACAACAGGGCTTGGCCGTACTCTCCATCTTGGAAGTCGATTGCCTTTCCATACGTAAAGTACATGTCGTTTAACCGAGCAATCTCGGCAGCTTGATCTACCCCTTCGGATCGCTTGGTATTCTTGTCAACCTCTTGCAACGCGACGAAGTCAGGATCGACCTCGCGAATGATCTTGGAGATACGTGGAATATCGAGTTTCCCATCCAACCCTCGTGCGTGATGGATGTTGTAGGAGAGGATACGAAGGGTCTTCTTTGCCGGCGCTGTTCGGAGGACGGCGGTGATGGGGAAGTGATCCGAAGGAGTTCGTCCGTTCATCGAGGTGCGATCGATGCGTGCGGAACGAACCTCCCATTGCTGGGAGGCAAAGATCCAGTCGATGCGGTTCCCTTGCACTCGGTTCGGATCGAATCCGGGTGTCGTTCCCTCGAAGGTGTCAGGATGAGGGCTTTGCGTTGCTAGATAAGAATCGGAAAGGATCACGGAACTACCCTTGGGCTCACCACCTTCGGGACCATCCAGCAATTCTTTATAGACAACCGAACCAATTCCCGAGTTGAAATCTCCGCTGACGACGACGCGATGGTCGCGACCTAGCTCTTGGACCATCTTTCTCATCAACTTGGCCGACTCCACGCGAGCCGTTCTCCCGACATGGTCGAAGTGGGTGTTGAGAAAGAAAATCGGCAAGGCTTCGGTGTCTCGTTTGTCTTTGAGTTTGACCCAAGAAGAAATGCGGGGAAGGAGCGCGTCCCATCCCTTGGAGCCCGCTTGATCGGGAGTTTCACTCAACCAGAAGTTTCCGCTATCCAGAAGCTCGAAGCGATCACGATCATAGAATATCGCTGCCATCTCTCCTTTGTCTTTGCCATCCTCTCTCGCAACTCCAAAGGGTTGCAAGTTTGGGCAATGTTCGGCGATAAAGTCTCGTTGAAAAGTGAGAGTCT
Source organism: uncultured Pirellula sp. (assembly GCA_964394065.1). GTDB lineage: Bacteria > Planctomycetota > Planctomycetia > Pirellulales > Pirellulaceae > JBKCUI01. Next base: position 1,571 of record CAYMXM010000837.1, read on the forward strand.
CCTGCGTACCGAGCAGGTCGGGGGTAAACGCTTGAATCGTTTGTACCACCATCTCTTTTCGGTTGTCCCAGTGATTCACACCATCTTTGGCAGTTCCATAACGCAAATTGAAACTCATGACGCGAACCGGAGGAACATCCTCGCAATGCGCACTCCCGATCAAGGAGAAAAATAAAGTAGCAACAACGGCGCAGCACATGCCGATTTGCCGCAGATTCCAACGTGAACTCATGTGTGTAACTCCTGCAATGATTGCGAAATATGCTTTGTTTGTTTCTAGCACTTCTACCCCTCACCCCCAGCCCCTCTCCCCGAAGCGGGGCG
>CAYMXM010000838.1:0-1890 GCA_964394065.1 uncultured Pirellula sp.
TTACTAGGCTGCTACCCCTCACCCCCGGCCCCTCTCCCCTAAAAGGGGCGAGGGGAGCGGATAACTAATAAAGCGTCGGGCCGCTCCTTCCCGGATATCTCGACTCTTACAACCCGCGTGTCGGGCTTGCACAGGGCAACTTATTCCTCGCAACTTTCAAGGTGTTCATGGACGCGGATCAGACGAGAATCGAAGCCGATCTACGTGGCGTCCTGGATGGTGAGGTCTTTTGCAATCCGTTACATACACAGATGTATGCCAGCGATGCGAGCCTCTATGAAATCGCTCCACTGGCCGTCGTTCGCCCTCGCCACGAGGAGGATGTCGCCCAGTGCGTTCGATACGCCAACGAAAACTCCCTACCCCTCTTCCCCCGTGGGGGAGGGACCGGTCATGCTGGGCAAGCGATCGGGCCTGGAATCGTTATCGATTTCTCTCGCTTCATGCGCCGGCTAATCAAACTCGACACCGAGGAGCATAGTGTCCGAGTTCAGCCGGGACTCCCATTGGCGGAACTAAACCGCGCTCTGGCGAAACATCGCTACGTCTTTGGAGCGGACCCAGCAACGCGCGCGGTCACCACGATCGGGAGCGTCGTCGCGATCGACTCCCTCGGAAGCCACTACCTTCGGTATGGCACGGCCGGCGAGTCTCTTCTGGAAGCCTCGGCCGTCCTGGCTGACGGAACGAAAGTCCGGTTGGGGCGACATCGATGGAACCGGCCGAATACAGGTTCCCCTCGACTCGACGAACTCGTCTCGGAAATCGGCACCTATCTCTGGGAGAACCGAACGGCGATTAAAGATCCGCCTTGGCGCGGGGTCGCGCGGGGATGTGGCTACCGCCTCGATTGCTTCGATCATGAAACGGTCGATCTCGCGCGACTCCAATCGGGTGCGGAAGGAACCCTTGCGACCTTGACCGAACTCCGGTTGGAGATCCAACGGATGCCCGAAGCGCGCGGTGTTGTTCTCCTCTTCTTCGAACGACTCGAACTGGCCGTCAAAGCCGCAGCGGACGCAAGGCGTGACAAGGTAGCCGCCTGCGACCTCATGGATCGACGCTTGATCGAGATCGCTCGAGATCTTGATCCTCGCTACGAGTCTCTACTGCCGCGAGGAGCCGAAGCTCTATTGCTGATCGAGCATCAAGGTTCTGAAGCGATCGATGTTCGGAATCGGTTAGCAGCTCTGGCGCATCGCATTGTTCGACGCGCACCGAATACCCTTCAATCGCGGATCATCCTAGACGACAACGAACGAGATTTCATCTGGAAGCTCAGCCGGCGGGTCATCCCTCGTCTTTATCGGCTTCGAGGTACCGCGCGACCGATCCCCTTCGTCGAGGACATCGCCGTTCCTCCCGACCGGCTTCCTGAGTTCGTGATCGATATTCAGAACACGTTGAAAGCGGAGCGAGTTACGGGGGCTTTGTTCGCACACGCCGCGCATGGGCACTTGCACCTCCGCCCTTTCCTCGATCCGAACTCCCCAGAAGATGTCGGGAAGATGCAGCGAATCGCCGACCGACTGGTGGAGAAAGCGATCGAGTACCGTGGGGTGATCTCAGGAGAGCATGCGGTTGGATTGAGTCGCAGTTGTTACTTGCGACAACAGCTGGGGGACCAATACGGAATCCACCGACGAGTCAAAGAGATATTCGATCCTACAGGGATCTTCAACCCCGGCAAATTGATCACCGACTCGGCGCAGAAGCTTACCGACAACCTTCGCCCCCTCTCCGTAGGTTTCAACGGCCCCCTCCCCTCCCCTCCCCTCCCCCAATCCCCCTCGCCCCAACCTTCTTTTCAAACCTCGAACTCGCCACTTCCCACTTCCGACTCCCCTGCCCTGCCCCACCCGCCGCCTCCAACTTCCCACTTCCCACTTC